>DAOVJH010000334.1 GCA_030673345.1 Pseudomonadota bacterium | reverse complement strand
CCCAGGTACCGGGTGTTGCCAGGGAGCGACTTGAAGTTATCGAAGGCGTTTCTGATGTGCTTCACACCAGTGAATCAGATTGTTTGATGGTGATGCCGGAAAATGGCGCATCCATCGTCAGCCAGGTAACACATTTTGTACGGGGCGAGGGCTGGGAAATCGAAGAGATATTTGTTACTTCCGGACAGCTAGATGAAGTATTCAGAACAATCACTACGCAAACGAGTGATTTTTTACATGTGGATGACGAGTTATGAGTATGACGCGTTCGATCTTCAAGCGTGAATTAGGTAGCTACTTCACAACACCGTTGGCTTATGTGTTCATTGTTATTTTCCTTGCGCTCAATGGCGTGTTTACGTTTTACATGGGTGGCTGGTTTGAAAGAGAGCAGGCCGACCTGCAGCCATTTTTTGATTACCATCCGTTGTTATATCTGTTTTTAATTCCGGCCTTATCGATGCGTCTGTGGGCGGAAGAAAGAAAGTCGGGAAGTATCGAGTTGTTAATGACGTTACCTATTTCTACCTGGCAGGCAGTTGCCGGTAAGTATCTCGCGGCCTGGGTATTTAGCGGCATCGCGCTGACTTTGACCTTTCCGGTCTGGATTACCGCGAATTATCTGGGTGACCCGGATAACCCGGTCATCTTTGCAAGTTATATCGGCAGCTTTTTAATGGCAGGTGCTTACCTTGCGATTGGTTCCTGTGTTTCTGCGTTTACCCGTAACCAGGTCATCGCTTTTGTTATCGCGGTTGTCGTGTGTTTTGTTTTTGTGCTGTCTGGTACGCCACTAGTGCTTGATTTGTTTAAAGGCTGGTTACCACAGATATTGATCGACACCATCAGTGGTATGAGCATCACAACGCACTTTAACGCTATTCTGAAAGGCGTGATCGAATTGCGGGATATTGTTTTCTTTATGTCGTTTATCGTTTGCTGGTTAATGGCGAATATTATCGTTGTTGAGATGAAGAAGTCAGACTGATGTTAAATAATCGAAACTTATATTCAGCTTCTGGTCTGGTAGCCGTACTTGTATTGCTGCTGGTCATCAATCTCGCTTCGAGTGCGCTTTTTAAAGGCATCAAGTTTGATATGACGGCTGACCGTTTGTATACACTGGCGGAAGGTACGCAGAATATTCTCACTAACCTGGATGAGCCCATCACACTAAAATTTTATTTTTCTGAAAAACTTTTTAGTGCAACACCTGCGATAGCGACTTACGGCAAGCGAGTCAGGGAGTTGCTCGAAGAATATGAATATTTGAGTGACGGTAATATAAAGCTGGTGGTTAAAAATCCTGAGCCGTTTTCGGACGAAGAAGCCGAGGCGATGCATTACAGGTTGCAGGGTATACCTGTTGATACCGCTGGTAGCCTTGCTTACTTTGGTCTGGCGGGTGTGAATAAATCCGGTCAATGGAAAGGCGTCTCTTATTTCCAGTCAGAGCAGGAAGATGCACTTGAGTATGAGTTATCAAAACTTGTTTACAGCCTGACTAACCCGGAACGCCCAGTAGTCGGCCTGCTTTCAAAGTTGCCGATTGATGGTAGTGCTGCCAATGCTTACGTAGGTAAAACACCTGAATGGTTTATCCTGAGTCAGATAAAACGTTCATTTGATGTTAAGAAGCTGGATATAGAAGCGACACGTATCCCTGAAGACGTCGATGTGCTGATGGTAGTGTATCCGAGGAAGCTTCAAGAAAAAACATTATATGCGATAGATCAGTTTGTATTGGGCGGTGGTCGTGTACTGATGTTTGTCGATGCATTTTCAGAAGCAGATGTTTCCATCGATAAAATTAAAGAAACGGTCGATGATTATTCAACACCGATAAGAGATGCAGACCCATACAAGTTACTGGATGCATGGGGCGTTGAACTGGTTGATCGTTTTGTTGCGGCTGATCGTAAAGCAGCAACGCGAATTAAAGCACGAATCGGCGGGCTCGAAAGAGGTGAAGTGGATTATGTCGCATGGTTGACATTGCGCGAACAGAATTTTAATGAAGAAGATTTTGTGACGGGGAAAATTCAAAATCTGGTAATGGCAAGTTCAGGCGTGCTGCGTAAAAGGCCAGCAGTAGACACGGAGTTTTTGCCGCTTATTGAAACCAGTGACCAATCCATGCCCATCGATGCTGCGAGCATTCAGTTTTTTACCAGCCCGGAAGAACTGTTGCAGATGTATATACCCGGTGGTGAGTCATTTACTCTCGCTGCAAGAGTGATCGGCGATGTAAAGTCGGCATTCCCTGATGGCCTTGATGGTGTCGATACTGAAAAGCGGCTTACTGAATCTAGCGAGCCGGTCAACATCATCATCGTCGCCGATACTGATATGTTAAGGGATATGTTCTGGGTGAGCTTCCAGGACTTCTATGGAAAGAGAGCTGCTATGCCCAGTGCTGACAATGATACCTTTGTGATTAATGCACTCGATAACTTAAGCGGCAGTAATGACCTGATTAACCTGAGAAGCCGTGGCCGTTCGGTACGTCCCTTCGTTAAAGTGGCTGGTCTGAGAGCAGCGGCCGATCAGGAATACCGCATCAAGGAGAGGATCCTTCAGGAAAAGTTGAGCGAGACCGGCCATAAGATAAAGCAGCTGCAGAAAAGTGCGACCAGTGAGTCAGGGGAATTAGTTATAAGTCCTGCACAGCTTGACGAGATTAATAAATTCAGAGCCGAACATATAAAAATACGTAAAGACCTGCGCAACGTGCAGCATGCGCTCAGTAAAGATATCGAAAGCTTAGGGGTG
>DAOVJH010000404.1 GCA_030673345.1 Pseudomonadota bacterium | reverse complement strand
GTCCCTTTAGTCGAATCGCTTCGGCTGCCCGGTGTGGCAAAGGGTTCCTGTATCAATAATTGTGAGATGACATCAGGCGGCAGCGGTTTACCGAACAAAAAGCCCTGTGCTTCGCTGCACTCTATCCCGCGCAGGTATTCCAGCTGCGATTGAGACTCAACACCTTCGGCGATAACGTTTAGGTTAAGGCCTTTCGCCATCGAGACGATGGTATTGATGATGGTGTTGTCACCTTTGTTGATACGGCTTTCCTTGAGGAAGGTGCGATCGATCTTAAGTGTATGTATCGGTAATTTGTGCAGGTAACTCAGTGATGAATAACCTGTACCAAAGTCATCGATGGCGATGGTGATATCGTGACTGCTTAACTCTTTTAATTTGCGGATAACGCTGTCCATATCGTTCATGATCGCGTGTTCGGTTATCTCCAGCTCTATACAGTGACCGGGCACATTATAATCTTTTAATATATCGATAACGTCACTGACGATACTGTCTTCCATCAGCTGGCGCGCAGATATATTTACTGACATCCGTATATCTGGCAAGCCGGCCTTGCGCCACCGGTTGAGTTCTGCGCAGGCACTCTTTAGCACCCAGTAGCCGATATCGATGATCAGGCCGCTTTCTTCGGCAAAAGGTATGAATTCGGAAGGTGATATGGCGCCGTGTTCCGGGTGGTTCCACCGTAATAGCGCTTCAACACCGACGATTTCGCCAGTACGAAGATTGACCTGTGGCTGATAGACCAGGTTGAACTCATCATTGTCCAGTGCTTTATGGATGCCGGTGTCCATAGAGAGTTTCTCTATGTACGGTACATTCATCTCATTTGAGTAAAACTGATAACCGTTTTTACCCTGGCCCTTTACATGGTACATGGCCACATCGGCGTGTTTGATCAGGCTGTCTATGTTGGTGCCATCCTGCGGATACAGGGCGATACCGATACTGGCGCTGACATACAGTTCGTGGCCTTCAACATTAAAGGGCTGCTTTAATGTATTGGTGATCTTCTCTGCAAGTTTGCTGGCATCTTCCTGGCCGTCGTGTAACCTGGGCAGCATCAGGGTGAACTCGTCACCGCCGAAACGCGCTAATGTGTCAGCTGCCCGGATGCATTCTTTTAAACGCATGCTGACCTGTTGTAATAGCTCGTCACCGATCATGTGTCCGAGACTGTCGTTGATGTTTTTGAAGCGGTCGAGGTCAAGGAACATCACCGCAAGTTTTTCATCTTCACGTTTTGCCTGGTTTATCGCCAGGCTTAAACGGTCACGCAACAGTGCGCGGTTTGGTAACTTGGTGAGCAGGTCATGGTAAGCCTGGAAGTTGATGGTCTCTTCAGCGATCTTACGTTCTGTTACATCGCGGGCGACACCGTAGGTGCCGGTATAACTGTTCCTGGTCTCGTTTTCACCGGTGTACATACCCATGGCGCTGAGCTCGATGGGTAAGGTGCGGTTATTGAAGTGACGTGATTTGCCGTCGTCTTTACATTTCAGGCGCAGCTCGATGTTCTTGGCGGCGCGCGTACCTATGCGGCGCTCGTTGAAGACATATTTTGCCTGTTCCATGTCATCGTGATGCACCAGGAACGAATAATGTTTGCCGACGATCTCTTCTTTGCTGAATCCGAGCAGACTCTCGATACGCTCATTGATAAAAGTAAAATGGCCATCGCGATCCAGGATATAGATGATATCCGGCGAGGTATTTACGATGTAGCGGTGCAGGCGTTCTGACTCTGACAGCTGCTGCTGCATGAAGTGATTCTGTTTCTGCAGGCGTTTTTCTTTTAATGCGTTATTGATAGTGATGATCAGTTCATCAGTGGCGTATGGTTTACGCAGGAAATCATACGCGCCTTGAGAACAGGCATTTTTTGCTGCTTCAAACGAGGTTTCACCGCTGACGATGATGACCGAAGTGTTAATATTGTTCGCGTTGATATGATCCATGACATCGTGCCCGGTGACGTAAGGCATATGCAGGTCCAGTAAAACCAGGTCGTACTTATTCTGGTCAAGCTGGCATATCGCTTCCTGTCCACCGATAGCGGTATTGGGGTTAAAGCCCCTGATGGCAAGTAAATCTTTTAAACTTTTGAGAACGACAGGGTCGTCGTCTACTACGAGAATCTTCTGCTCATTAATACTCATTTTTTCACTCTGCTCTGTAAAAGTAGCTAACTCTTACATTATT
>DAOVJH010000481.1 GCA_030673345.1 Pseudomonadota bacterium | reverse complement strand
TCTGCAACGTGTGATCGATGGGAACAAATTCATACAGACCGCTACGGCCGATATAACCCTGATGATTACATTTACTGCAGCCGTCAGCAGTGTAAATTTTACAATCAGTTTCGCCTAGCCACTCGCATTCTTTTGCTGTGGTCTTATGCGGTTTTTTACAGTGTGGACAGAGGTCTCGCACCAGGCGCTGAGCCATCACACCGATCAGGCTCGAGGCCAGTAGAAAGGGTTCAACACCCATGTCACGAAGACGCGTTATGGCACCGATTGCACTATTAGTATGCAGTGTCGACAGTACCAGGTGACCCGTCAAACTGGCCTGAACGGCGATCGAAGCAGTCTCCAGATCACGGATCTCACCGATCATTACGACATCGGGATCCTGGCGCAGGATAGAACGAAGCCCACGGGCGAAGGTCATATCAACCTTGGTGTTAACCTGGGTCTGCCCGATGCCATCGATGTAATACTCGATAGGGTCTTCGACCGTTAAAATATTTCGTGACTTAACATTAAGTATGCTCAAACCTGCATATAGTGTCGTGGTCTTACCCGAACCGGTCGGTCCGGTAACCAGGATAATGCCGTGTGGCTTATGCAGCATGTTATTAAAACTGTCATGTATCGGCCGTGACATGCCCAGTTGCTCAAGATCCAGCCGTCCCGCCTGCTTGTCCAGCAAACGCATCACTACCCGCTCACCATGACCAGACGGCAGAGTAGAAACACGAACATCCACACCGCGCCCGGCGACACGCAATGAAATACGTCCATCTTGTGGCAGACGTTTTTCCGCAATATCGAGCTTCGCCATGACTTTTATGCGCGAGATTACCAATGGTGCGATATTGCCCGGCGGCTGCAGTATCTCTCGTAACATGCCATCGACTCGGAAACGGACACGCAGGTGGTTTTCAAAAGGTTCGATATGAACATCCGATGCATTGACTTTGATTGCCTCACTCAACAGCGCATTGATCAAACGTATGATCGGTGCATCATCATCCGATTCCATCAGGTCTTCAGGTTCCAGTGTCTCTGCCAGCTCATCCAGGTCGAGCTCTTCACCGACGCCCTCCATCATCGCCATTGCCTGATCACTGCCCTGTTCATAGGTCTGTGCAAGCAGGGCAGAAAATTGTTCTTCAGTGGTAGCGCTCAGAGAAAGTTTTCGGCGGGTAATACGGCTGACCTCAGCCAGTACGACAGGATCAGGAGAATCGTGGTGCAATATATCGACGACATCATCGTCGATCTTGCCGATCAAAACACCATGACGTTTGGCAAATGCGTAAGGCAGAATCAGGGCTGTTAACGGTACTTCCTGCTCAAACACATCATGCAGTTGGTCAACATCCGGCAGTTTTTCGGCACCTACATCCACCGTTTCACTGGCGCTAGATGAAGCCGTCATCTTCATCATCCCAGTCG
>DAOVJH010000360.1 GCA_030673345.1 Pseudomonadota bacterium | reverse complement strand
TGCTGCAGGTCTGACCACGCTTTACGTTTACTGGCTGGCTGCAGCAGAAGCTCCTCAGGGGAGTAACTGAAAAACAGGGGTACCGATGCCACTTGCGCCTGCATGCCATCATTCATCGCACGATAATCATCGATCGACAGATCTTTCTGCAGCAGACAACGTGCCGCCACTTCGCCTAAGACGATGATAAGTTCTGGCTGTATAAACTGAATCTGCTGTTCTAAATAACCGTTACAGGAAAGCACCTCTTGCGGTGAGACCGTATAATTCGTCGGCACACTGCATTTCAATAGTGACGAAATATATACATCATCGATATCGATATCAATCGCTGTCAGCATTTTGCTGAACAGGGCACCTGCTTCGCCACCGCATATAACCGCATTATCATCATCACTGGCACTGGGCGATAACACGACAAACATCAGATCAGCTGACTGCTTGCCACGCCCTGCCAGGGCCTGCTTGCGCGTGTTATGCAGTTGGCATTTAGTACATTGCTGAACCGAATCCTCTAACTGCGCAAGATCTATGGTGCCAGCATCCCTGCTGCTGACGCCACCCGTGACAACATTATCAGTCTGCGCATATGCCTGCTGCGGGGCGATAGACTCCCAGCACTGTATACCCATCGCATCAAGATAATAGCGGCGGGTATTCTCATCCAGAGAGTGTGCTGCACCTTTCGTCATTGACTAAACATCACCCAGTTGTGGATGTTCTCGATCATCCGATTTTTCCAGTTTATTCAAAGCGTTTATATAAGCATTGGTCGACGCGATGACGATGTCTGTATCCGCACCCTGACCACTGACGATCCTGCCCGCTTTCTCCAGACGTACTGTTACCTCACCCTGTGCATCGGTACCACTTGTAATGTTATTTACCGAGTAAAGCTGCAACTGTGTCTGGCTATTGACCACGCTTTCGATCGCTCGAAACGCAGCATCGACCGGACCTCCGCCGCTGGCATTGGCAGAAACTTCATCACCACCGATCTCCAGCACCATCGATGCCATCGGTGTTTCACCCGTCTCTGAACAGACACGTAAACTGACCAGTTTATAATGTTCATTTTCTATCGCCCAGTTTGTATCCGCAACCAATGCACGCAGGTCTTCATCGAAGATCTCATGTTTTTTATCAGCCAGATCTTTGAACCGGGAAAAAGCTTCATTTAATTCCTGCTCGGAAGAAAAATCGATATTCAGTTCACTTAAGCGGCTCTTGAAAGCATTACGGCCGGAATGCTTTCCCAGGACCATTCGATTATCTGACCAGCCAACATCCTGAGCCCGCATTATTTCGTAAGTCTCACGGCTTTTCAATATGCCGTCCTGATGGATACCTGATTCATGCGCAAATGCATTCGCACCGACGATGGCTTTATTGGGCTGCACAGGGAAACCGGTAATGCCTGAGACCATCTTTGAACACGGCACTATCTGCGTGGTATCAAGATTGCTATCACAATCAAAAACATCCTGACGCGTACGTACTGCCATCACGATCTCTTCTAGTGAGGCGTTACCTGCACGCTCCCCTAAGCCATTAATAGTACATTCCACCTGGCGAGCGCCATTTAATACGGCGGACAGTGAATTACCGACAGCCAGACCCAGATCATTATGGCAATGCACAGAGAAAACCGCTTTATCCGAATTTGGAATGCGTTCTAACAAGGTATGGATTAAATTACCGAACTGATGCGGGATGTTATAACCCACGGTGTCAGGAATATTAATAGTGGTAGCACCGGCGTCGATCACCGCTTCGATTATGCGACACAGAAAATCTGTATCAGAACGGCCAGCATCTTCCGGCGAGAACTCGACATTATCAGTAAATTGTCTCGCCATTTTCACAGAGTCGACCGCCTGCGCCAGCACATCGTCCGGCTGCATGCGCAGCTTCATTTTCATATGGATTGGCGAAGTTGCTATAAAGGTATGGATACGTGAAGATTCTGCTGGCTTAAGCGCTTCACCGGCACGATTGATATCTTTTTCCAGGGCACGCGCCAGACCACAGACAGTACTGTTTTTTACTACGGATGCGACGGCTTTTACCGACTCAAAATCACCACGGCTGGCAATCGGAAAACCTGCTTCGATGATATCGACGCGCATCTTTTCAAGTGCTTTTGCAATCCGCACTTTTTCATCTTTTGTCATGGAAGCACCGGGGCTTTGCTCACCATCACGCAAGGTTGTATCAAATATTATTAATTGATCGCTTTTACTAAAATCGTTACTCATGACTTGACCTACAAATCAAATTTTATTTCGGGTATGGAACTATTGAGCGCGTACTCTCCTCGCCAGGAATCATTAATTTGCCCTAAGGCAGGAGGAGGAGGAGTAAAGAGCCTGGTAATAAAAAACAAGGCAGGAAAGCCACAGCCAGTGCTGACATGGCAGGCATGTGCACAGAAGAAAAATCAGCTTGTGGTGTGAAATAATTCATAGCTGGAATAACTATAGCGATTAGTCAGGAAATTTACAAGCCCTGCAATAAAGCCGAAATATTTTTATTCTGCCCTGCTGCGCTTTTTGAAACGGCGCAGCACGCTGATTAACGGCCCTGAC
>DAOVJH010000463.1 GCA_030673345.1 Pseudomonadota bacterium | reverse complement strand
TCACTGCTCGCCGCCAGATTAATGCTGGACCAGGGCATACATGTCGAGGGCATCAACTTCTACACCGGTTTTTGCGTCGAAGGCCATACCCATGCCATCCGCAAAAAAGACAAAGCCAAACCCAAACGCAACAATGCGCTATGGAGCGCCGAGCAACTTGGCATCAAGCTGCACATCATCGATATAATCGAAGAATACAAAGATGTCTTAATCAACCCAAAACACGGCTACGGCGCCAACATGAACCCCTGTCTCGACTGCAAGATTTTCATGGTGAGTAAAGCGAAACAGTGGATGGAAGAAAACGATTTTGATTTCATCATCACCGGTGAGGTCATGGGGCAGCGCCCTATGTCTCAACGCAAAGACCTGCTGCCAGTGGTGGTACGCGAATCCGGTGCTGATGATCGCCTGCTCAGACCGCTGTGTGCAAAAAATCTTGCACCGACTCTGCCAGAACGCGAAGGCTGGGTTGACCGTGAACAACTGGAAGACTTCAGTGGCCGTAACCGTAAACCACAGATGGCACTGGCCGCAAAATTTGGATTTGAAGATTATGCAACACCGGCTGGTGGCTGCTGTTTTCTTACCGACAAAAACTACTCTGACAAACTTGTTGATCTGTGGCAGGCAAGAAATAAAAAAGATTACGAACTCGATGACATCATGCTGTTAAAAGTCGGCCGTCACCTGCGTCCAGCACCGCATTACAAACTGATCGTCAGCCGTGAGGATGGGGAAAATAAATTCCTCAAAGGTTACAGAAAACAGTTTGCAACCATCGAAATAAAAAGCCACAACGGCCCATTGACACTGATCGATGGCGAGCTGAGCGATGAAGAGTTTCATTTTGCTTCACGTATAGCAGCACGCTTCAGCCAGGGACGTGACGCTGAGAGTGTAACCGTTAAAACCACGACAAAAGATGGCGAAGAAAAACTCTTTGATATTAAACCGATGCCGGTTTCTGAGATAAAACAGGAATGGTATATTTAAGAACTGGCAGAACATAATATAGAGTGTCATCTCGACCAGCGGGAGAGATCTTAAACTGCCGGTGTAATAGATCTCTCCCGCTGGCCGAGATGACGGTTACTAGCTGACATAAAATCACTATTTACACACCTGTACATACAACCATCAAATCTATGAGCCAACATAAACTAGACGCCCGCAACACATTGTGCCCGATGCCGGTGATCAAAACTCAGAATAAGATTAACGAACTTCAAGCAGGGGATGTTGTTGAAGTAACCTGCACCGATCCTGGCGCACTGAACGACATCCCTGCCTGGTGCCGCATCAACGGCCATCTGGTAATAAGTACGCATGAAAACGACGACGAAGTCGTCATCGTCATCAAGGTACAGGATTAATCAGGCCGCTGAGATGAGACCTGCTCATTCCACCTAATGGAATGTAAACACAGGCTCCAGAAACTTGTTAGAGATAAAGTATTCGCCACCTGTACGAAAAGCGACGACTGATATACCGTGATTGCTCACACGCTTCAGCTCTACGATCTGCCCTGTATGTTTTATCCTTGCTTTCCCGCCCTGATGAAAAACGACAGGGTACGGTCTAATGCTATCCAGTTGATCAATAATTGACATTACTTCTTCCTTTTTTTCCTTATTTA
>DAOVJH010000005.1 GCA_030673345.1 Pseudomonadota bacterium | reverse complement strand
TCTTCGCCTTTGAAATTAAAGCGGCTGACGTATCCTCGAGATGCCACGGTGTAATTTCCGATAGTGATGTTATCGAGTCCGTCGGAAACTTCATCCCATACCGTTTTATCGCCTGCAAGGTCATCGCGTGATTGATCGACATAGGCGATTTTGACAGTTTCACCCACTTTAAACTCACCGGCGTCTGGTTTTTCTTCACCGGTAATCAGACGGAACAGTGTGGTTTTACCGGCACCATTGGCCCCGATGATACCGACGATACCGCCGCGGGGAAGGTTGAAGCTGAGGTCTTCATAGAGTAATTTGTCGCCAAATTTCTTGCTGATGTTTTTTGCTTCTATTACCAGTTCGCCAAGGCGCGGACCGGGTGGAATGTAGAGTGACTGCGTCTCAGAGCGTTTTTGAAATTCACCGGATGACAGCTCTTCAAAACGCTGCATGCGTGCTTTGCTTTTTGCCTGGCGCGCTTTTGGGTTCGAGCGTACCCATTCCAGTTCGGCTTTGATGGTTTTCTGGCGATTGGCTTCTTTTTTATCTTCAGTAGCAAGGCGTGCTTCTTTCTGTTCCAGCCAGGATGAATAATTGCCTTCCCAGGGAATGCCGTGGCCACGGTCGAGTTCCAGGATCCAGCCTGCCACGTTATCCAGAAAATATCGGTCATGGGTTACCGCAACGACTGTGCCGGTAAATTCTTTGAGGAACCGCTCCAGCCAGGCAACCGATTCTGCATCGAGGTGGTTGGTCGGCTCATCGAGTATCAGCATGTCAGGTGAAGACAGCAGCAGGCGGCACAGGGCAACGCGGCGGCGTTCACCGCCCGAAAGTTTGCTTACTTCTGCATCCCATGGCGGCAGGCGCAGTGCATCTGCAGCTACTTCAAGTTTGTTGTCCAGGTTATGTGCATCGGCAGCCTGGATAATGTTTTCAAGTTTTGCCTGTTCGCTAGCCAGTGCGTCAAAGTCAGCATCGGCTTCTGCGTAGGCAGCATATACTTCTTCGAGCCGTTTCTGCGCGCCGATGATTTCGCTCAAACCTTCTTCGACGTTGCCGCGTACATCTTTGCTTTCATCGAGCTGTGGCTCCTGTGGTAGATAACCTATACGCAAATCTGCAGCAGGGCGTGCTTCACCGATATAATCGGTATCAACGCCAGCCATGATTCTCAGCAGTGTCGATTTTCCTGAACCGTTATAACCGAGCACGCCGATTTTGGCGCCAGGGAAAAAATTTAAGCTTATGTCGTCGAGGATGACTTTTTTTGGTGGTACGACCTTGCCGACACCATTCATTGTGAAAACGTATTGAGCCATAGGTGTGATAAAACGGTATTTGAAAAAAAGGATTATACGCGTCTCTGTGTCTCAGCTGTAAAACATTATCGATCTTGTTTTTGAGTTGTCGTTTATGGCAATTAACAAGCCACTGAGGTATTTATCAAATATTCTGTTATCGCTGGCGGCAGGCGGAGTCAGATGAGCCTGGTTATCTATACTCGCTGGTCTAACAATGGGGTATTTGTTTTTCTTAAATTCTATCTATTTGTTTTTATTTGAATTAATCAGGTTTTTATCATTAATTTTTTAGTGAATTTATAGCTTTTTTACGCCACATTTGCAGTTTAATTTAAACAAGTGCTTTTCTCATTTGAAGGTTTGCCTTATTTATCAGGTATATCAGTAAGTTATTGATGTACAGTCATGCTGCTTTCTTGATAAGATTGCGCCATTTTTATATTAACGGGCACCTGTTATAAGGTGTTGTCCTATTCAGGAGTTTGAATGTTTCCCAAAGATACAAAGATTGAAGGTTACGACGAAGCTTTATGGGCTGCTATGCAGCACGAAGAAAAACGTCAGGAAGAACATATTGAGCTGATCGCCTCTGAAAATTATGCCAGCCAGCGTGTGATGCAGGCACAGGGTTCTGTCTTAACGAATAAATATGCGGAAGGTTATCCTGCACGCCGTTACTACGGTGGATGTGAAAATGTCGATGTTGCAGAACAGTTAGCGATTGATCGTGTGAAACAGTTGTTCGGTGCCGGTTACGCAAATGTGCAACCACACTCAGGGTCACAGGCAAATGCGGCCGTCTATATGGCACTCTGTAAACCCGGTGATACCGTTTTAGGCATGTCTCTGGCAGATGGTGGTCACCTGACACACGGTTCACATGTGAGTTTTTCAGGAAAAATTTATAAAGCGGTCCAGTATGGACTGGATATTGAAACCGGTATCGTCGATTATGACGAGGTTCAGCGCCTCGCTGATGAGCACAAGCCCAAGATGATCATCGCCGGTTTCTCTGCTTATTCACAGGTGATGGACTGGGACCGTTTCCGTACAATCGCTGATTCTTGCGGTGCTTACCTTTTTGTTGATATGGCTCACGTTGCCGGTTTGATCGCAGCTGGCCTGTATCCGAATCCTGTCGGTGTGGCTGATGTTGTTACCTCGACTACACATAAGACATTACGCGGACCGCGCGGCGGAATTATCATCGCGGGTGAGAGTTCGTTGCTCAAAAATGAAGACCTGGCTAAAAAATTAAATTCAGCGATTTTTCCGGGCACACAGGGCGGACCATTGATGCACGTAATTGCTGCTAAAGCAGTGGCATTTAAAGAGGCGCAGGAACCGGGGTTTGCTACATACCAGAAACAGGTTATCGTAAATGCCAAGGCGATGGCGAAAGTCGTTCTCGACCGTGGTTATAAAGTGGTTTCAGGCGGTACAGATAACCACCTGTTCCTGTGGGACCTCACATCAAAAAATCTGACGGGTAAAGTCGTCGAAGCGGAGTTAGGCAACGCGCATATCACCGTGAATAAAAATGCTGTACCAAATGATCCGCAATCACCTTTTGTGACCAGTGGTATACGTGTGGGTACACCTGCGATGACGACACGTGGTTTCACAGAACAGGATGCAACCGACCTGGCGACCTGGATGTGTGACATCATCGATAGCATCGAGAATGATCAGGCGGATGCAAGTATCGTTGACAGTGTCCGTGAAAAGGTAACTGCGATCTGCGCACGACTGCCGGTCTACGAGAGCTAGTAATAGTTAACGAGTACTGACATGTTTTGTCCATTTTGCTCAGCACCTGATACACGCGTTATCGATTCGCGATTAGCCAGCGATGGCGGTCAGGTACGTCGTCGTCGTGAATGTGTTTCATGTAACGAACGCTTTACCACGTACGAAAGCGCAGAACTGAACATGCCGCGCATAGTGAAACAGGACGGTAGTCGTATGCCGTTTAAAGAGGAAAAACTGAGTTCTGGCGTGATGCGTGCACTGGAGAAAAGGCCAGTCAGTACAGAGCAGATCGATGAAGCGTTAAACCGCATCAGGCACCAATTGCTGGCTGCCGGCGAACGTGAAGTAAATTCAGCAGTGATCGGCAACCTGGTGATGGAAGAGCTGCTGGCATTGGATCAGGTAGCATACATACGTTTTGCGTCTGTATACCTCGACTTTAGTGACATCAATGCGTTTCGTGATGCCATAGAAAAGATCGAGAAAACGAAAGCCACTAAAAAAATAAAGTAACCGGCTAGACGGGTACTGAGTTTTTTAGCACTGTATTAAAAATATGAGCAGTTACCATGGCGAGTAATGTCGAATACATGCAGCGTGCGATACGGTTAGCAGAAAAAGGCCGCTATACCACCGAACCTAATCCACGGGTTGGCTGTGTCATCGTGAAAGATGATGAGATCGTCGGTGAAGGCTGGCATGAGCGTGCTGGTGAAGCACATGCTGAAATTAACGCCCTGGCACAGGCAGGCAGCAATGCAAAAGATGCGTCGGTTTATGTCACTCTGGAACCGTGCAGCCACACCGGAAGAACACCGCCGTGTGCTGATGCGTTGATAGAAGCCGGTGTAAAAAAAGTTATCGCGGCGATGGAAGACCCAAATCCGCAGGTTTCTGGCAGTGGATTAAAGATGCTGCTGGACGCCGGGATAGAGGCAGAGCATGGCCTGTTAGAGGCTCAGGCTCGCGCTTTAAATCCGGGATTTATTAAACGCATGGAGAGTGGGCGTCCGTTCGTAAGGGTCAAGCTGGCGATGAGCCTGGATGGGCGTACAGCGATGGCGTCTGGTGAGAGCCAATGGATTAGTGGTGAAGCAGCGCGAAATGACGTGCAGCGAATGCGTGCTGAAAGCTCGGCAATTTTGACCGGCATCGATACGGTGCTGGCTGATGACCCGTCGATGAATGTCCGTCTTAGCGCGCAACAGCTTGATGTGAAATCCGTCAGGCAGCCAAAAAGAATCGTGCTGGATAGCCGTTTAAGGATGCCGGCAGAGGCAAAGATACTCTCAGTAGAGGGGGAATGTATCGTATATACCACAGTTAATATGGATAACGATAAAAGCTATCCATTTATAATTGAAACTTGTGGTACGCAAGATGGCAAAATAAATCTCCAGGCGATGATGCAAGACCTGGCGGCTAAAGAAATCAACCTGGTTCATGTGGAAGCAGGTTCAGTTTTGTGCGGTGCTCTTTTAAAAAATGACCTCGTTGATGAAATCATTATTTATATGGCGCCACACATTATGGGTGATGATGCAAAAGGACTGTTTCATCTGCCTGAATTGGAACAGATGAAAGATAGAGTTTCGCTGACTATAAAAGATGTGCGTTCTATCGGGAATGATATCCGGATTACTGCACGGCCAGAGTCTGTGCAGTAGAGTTTATTTGAGATTGGGTTAACGAGGTTATTGATGTCTACAGTTGTTGTCGTAAAAAAAGCAGGAAAAGTCTGTATAGCCGCAGATAGTCTGACCAGTTTTGGTGATCTGAAGCTGAACTCCATGTATGACGCTGCGCACGATAAAATTCTACGTTACGATGAAAACTACCTGGGTATCGTCGGCAGCGCTGCGCATCAGCTAGTGATGGAGAGTGTGTTCGCCAGTAAAAAAATTATTGAGAAGAAAATCGATATCGATTTTTCTTCACGCCTGTCGATCTTTGAATCATTCCGTGCCTTACATCCAGTGCTCAAACAAAAATATTTTTTAAACGCCAAAGATGAGGATGATGATCCTTACGAGTCGACACAGATCGATGCGTTGATCGCAAATCCTTTTGGTATCTTTGGTGTCCACTCGTTACGAGAAGTAACAGAATATAAAAAATTCTGGGCGATCGGTTCAGGTGCTGAATATGCTCTGGGTGCGATGTTTGCCGTTTTTGATAATGCAGCATCAGCAGAAGAAGTAGCGCATGCCGGGGTAGCTGCTGGCGCAGAATTTAATAATGCATCGTCGATGCCATTATCGAGTTATGTGATGGATTTGCAGCAACTGAAATCAGTAACGAAGTAGATAGATTATGTTTACCGGGATTATCGAAGCAGTTGGCAGCATCAAAAGCATAGAACCAGTCGGCGGTGATATGCGGCTGCATGTCGATGTGGGTTCACTCGATATGGGTGATGTGCAGCTCGGCGACAGTATCGCAGTCAATGGCGTCTGTTTGACTGCTATAGAATTTGATAAAAAACATTTTGTCGCGGATGTCTCGAATGAGACCATCACCTTGACCAGTTTAAAAGGACTCGGAATTGGCAGTGAGGTCAACCTCGAAAAAGCTTTATTGCCGACCACGCGTCTGGGAGGGCACCTGGTAAGCGGGCATGTCGATGGTCTGGGTGAAGTTGTTTCTATCAAAGAAGAATCGCGTTCAATCCAGTTCATCATAAGAGCGCCTGATGAACTGAAACATTACATAGCGATGAAAGGGTCGATCTGTATCGATGGGACAAGTTTAACGGTAAATAAAATCACCAATACTGATTTTGAAATTAATATCGTCCCGCATACGCAGCAGCAAACGATCATAAAAAATTATAAGCCGGGTACAAAAGTAAATCTTGAAGTTGATCTGATCGCGCGTTACCTGGAAAGGTTATTGATGAAGCAGGATGATGATGCTGACAGTGGAATCACGCTGGAAAGTCTGGCAAAAGCTGGATTTGTAAGTTAAACGAACAAAGTAAAAATAGCATGAAGTTAAATACAACAGAAGAAATTATTGAAGATATCCGCCAGGGCAAGATGGTCGTCATCATGGATGACGAAGATCGTGAGAACGAGGGTGATCTTCTTATGGCAGCAACTGCTGTAACCGCAGATGATGTTAATTTCATGGCGCGATATGGTCGTGGCCTGATCTGTCTGACTCTGACACAACAACGCTGTCAGCAATTAAATCTGCCATTGATGATCCACGGTACCGATGTGCTCGAAAGTACGAATTTCACCATGTCTATCGAAGCCGCTGAAGGTGTTACCACTGGTATCTCTGCAGCAGACCGCGCGGTAACGATTGCGGCTGCAGTTAAACCGGATGCCGCTGCAAAAGATATCGTGCAGCCAGGCCATATATTTCCGTTGATGGCGCAGCCGGGCGGTGTACTGACACGCGCTGGACATACGGAGGCAGGTTGTGATCTTGCCGGCCTCGCTGGCCTCGATCCAAGTGCGATGATCGTAGAGATATTGAACGAAGACGGCACCATGGCGCGTCGACCTGATCTGGAAACATTTGCTGAAGAGCACGATCTGAAAATAGGAACCATAGAAGACCTGATCAGTTACCGTCTGAAAAATGAAAAGACCGTTGACCGTATCTCTGAATGTGATTTCCCTTCACAGTACGGTGATTTTACATTGATCGCTTATCGCAATAGTCTTGATTCATTGACACACTATGCGTTGCTGAAGGCAGATGGCAAGATCGATTCCGATGAACCTGTGACAGTACGTGTGCATATGAAAAATTCACTGACAGATGCTTTTGGCTCACAGGATTCAAAGTCATGGCCATTAGAGGATGCACTTAAGCAGGTGGCTGGAGAGAAGCAGGGCGTCGTCGTCGTACTGAGCCTTCCGGATGAGGATGCGTCAATACTGCACTGGATGTCACAGCAGAAAAGTACCGGCGCTGATGATGTGGTAAAGAAAAAACAGCCTGCAGATATACGAACAGATGGTGCTGGTGCACAGATACTGATGGATCTGGGCGTTAAGAAGATGAGACTGATGACCGCGCCAAAAGTGATCCATGGTCTTGCCGGATTTGGCCTGGAAGTGGTCGATTATATCTCTGGTGATAATAAGGGATAAAGTGGTTTTACTTTTCGGCTGTAGTAAATTAGTTATCGAAAAGTGAGCTCTGGTCAAAACAAAATTTAATAGAAAACATGAGATGAATGATGAGTGAAAGTAAAATAATTGAGGGCAGTCTGCAGTATAAAGAAGGCCGTTTTGCAATCGTGGTTGCCCGTTTTAATGGTTATATCGTAGAGAGTTTGCTCGCCGGTGCAATGGATACTCTGCTGCGCCATGGTGTAGCAGCATCTGATATTACTGTCGTACGTGTACCCGGTGCATTCGAACTGCCTGTTACTGTACAGGGTCTTGCTCAATCTGGTACTTACAGTGCGATCATTGCGTTAGGTGCAGTCATCAGAGGTGCAACGCCGCATTTTGATATCGTCGCTAATGAGTCAGCAAAGGGTCTGTCTGCAATAGCACTCGATCATGGCATGCCGATTATCAATGGTATCTTGACGACAGAAAATATCGAACAGACCATCGAGCGTGCTGGCACGAAAGCGGGCAATAAGGGTGCTGAGGCTGCAGCGGCGGCTATCGAGATGGTTAATATTTTCAAACAGCTGGACTAGTTCAGTTGATAATAACTGCTGGATAATGATGACCGATTCAAATAAAAGCACTGATAGTGGCTCGAACAAAAAAAGTTTAGCCAAAGCCCGAGGTAAGTCTCGTCGTCTGGCCATGCAGGCTATCTATCAGTGGCAGATGACTGGCGATAATATCTCGGATATCAAACAACAGTTCGTCGAAGAGAATAATATGGCGAAGCTCGATCCGAAATTTTTTTCTGAGATGGTCAGTGGCGTCGCTTCATCGATCAGCGAGCTAGACCCTCTGCTTGAAAAATATATGTCACGAAGTGTTGAATCTGTCGACCCGGTCGAACGTTCGATATTGCGCCTTGCAGCATATGAATTTATCAACCGCTTCGATGTGCCGTATCGCGTGGTATTAAATGAAGCGGTTGATATCACGAAAGAATATTGCGCTGAAAACAGTCATACTTTTGTGAACGCGGTACTGGATAAAGTGGCAAAAGAGATCCGTCATATAGAAGTACAGTCAGCCAGTTCCTGACGCCTTTATTTCACAACCTGTCCCTGTCTTGTTACGAATGGCTCATGATTTATGAATAGCGAATTCGATATCATAAAGAAGTATTTTACGTTCCCAGATAGTCGCGAGGATGTGTTCATCACTGGCGGCGATGATTGTGCGAGCATCTCGGTTCCTGAGAACAAACAACTGCTGGTGACGACGGACACATTGATCTCCGGTGTGCATTTTCCGATCGAAACTATTCCCGAAGATATCGCTTACAAAGCTGTCATGGTTAATCTGAGTGATCTTGCCGCAATGGGAGCGACGCCTGCCTGGGTTACACTGGCTATCACACTGCCCGAGGTTAATGAGACATGGCTGGGCCGGTTTTCAAACGCCTTATCAGATGTGTTAAAACGATTTAACGTAAGTTTGATCGGTGGTGATACGACAAAGGGCGGACTGTCGATTACCATCCAGGCGATGGGGTTGTGTGAAAAAGAAAGACTGCTGCGTCGTGATCAGGCTAAACCTGGAGACAGGGTATATGTTACCGGTACGATCGGAGATGCTGCGGTTGGTTTGAAAGCATTGACTTCAAACTGGGGTGACGAGAAGCTTCAACCCTGTATTGCCCGGTTGAATCGCCCTGAAGCAAGAGTGCGTTTTGCAGAAGCGCTGACCTCGTATTCGGTTTGTGCTATCGATATTTCTGATGGGCTGGTGGCAGACCTCGGTCACATAACCGATGCCAGTTATTGTGGTGCGAGTGTGGATCTATCAGATATACCGCTTTCGTCGGCGGTGCGATATTACTGTGAAAAGTATAATGGTGGCGTTACTGACTGGTCTATGCTGTTAACAGGAGGAGATGATTATGAACTCTGTTTTACGGCCGATAAAGATGACGAAGCTATGATCGAGGTACTGGCAAGTAAAAATGATTTATTGGTAAGCTGCATAGGCGAGATAGTAAAGTCAAACGAGTTAAAATTCTTCAAGCCTGATGGCGAAGTGGAGAATTTTTCGGATACTGGATTCAGGCATTTTTAATAATATACTTTTGAATCGATGACAGAGAAAAACAGAAAAATTCATCCACGCGAATTAAAGAACCCTGTTGTCTTTGTCGCAATGGGTCTAGGCAGCGGTTTGTCACCTTTTGCTCCTGGTACGGCTGGAACACTGCTTACTGTACCGTTGGTTTATTTTCTGCAGCAACAGGGCCCGTTCATTTACCTGCTGGTAACATTGTTTGTGCTTGCGACCGGTTCTCTGATATGTGGTTATGCAGCAGAAAAGTTACAGGTGCATGACCATTCAGGTATCGTCTATGACGAAGTCGCCGGCTTTTTGATCACCATGTGTCTTGTACCGGTAGGCTGGTACTGGATGTTAGCGGGATTTGTATTTTTCCGGTTTTTCGATGCCGTGAAGCCATGGCCGATCTCATGGTTCGATAAAAATATCCCGGGTGGCTTTGGAATTATGCTGGATGATGTAATTGCCGGTATTATTAGTCTATGCTGTTTGTTATCGATCGAATATTTTATCGCCTGAAGTTCTTATGTTTAAACAAATTTTATATCTGATACTTTTTTCTTCTTTATTGTTTGCTGGTAATGTCTATGCGATCGAGAAGCTGGAAGTGCAGGGACTATTTTCAAGTAAAGTGGTTTTGATGGTCGATGGAAAACGCCACATACTGGCGGTAGGCAAGGTCAGCCCTGAAGGTGTGAAGGTGGTTTCTAAAAACAGTAACGGCGCGGTACTGGAAGTTGATGGTAAACAGAAACAGTATGATCTTGGCAGTTCGATTAGCACGACATTCACAAAACGTAAGTCACAGAAAGAGACCATCTTTATCAATTCTGGTGGTATGTACACGACATACGGTAATATCAATGGACGCTCTGTCCGTTTTCTTGTGGACACGGGTGCCAGTGCTATCGCGATGAATGCCTCGCAGGCTAAAAAGCTCGGCATCCTTTATGACAAGATAGGTAAGCGATCAGGTGTCAGCACGGCATCGGGTTATGCCGATGCTTATCAGATCCGTCTGAAGTCGGTGAGTGTTGGTGGGATTACCGAGAGAAATGTTGAAGCATATGTGATCGATGGTGATCATCCGGGGCCGATCTTGCTTGGTATGACTTTTCTTGGGCGGTTGAGTATTGAGCATAGTGGGAATGCTATGACTTTGTTACAGAAGAATTGAGTTTTTTATTTTTTGTAGGAGCGGAATCTTGTTCCGCGATCTTGTTTTTGGTTTAGCTAAAGTCGATTGAGTTAGGGCTTAGGTTAAGCAACATTTACAGTTGTTTTTTATTTAGGCTTTGTGGGCCTCGCCCGCGGTGCGAATACCGCAACGCCTAACTAAAAACACCCAAGTAAATATTGCTCAACCAGACAACAACTCAATCAGCCCAAGCTAAACCAAAAACAAGATCGCGGAACAAGATTATTCAGCATATCCCTATGCTTCACCCCTAATTGGGGCTTACGTGAAAAATTGTTCTAAACAATTTTTTCCGCTCCTACAGGTAAGTGTATAGTCCGCAGCGACCTAATCAAGAATAGAAACCCCTTCATTACCCAAAAAGTTAACTAGCTCGATCAACGGTAAGCCAATTAAAGAATTAGGGTCACTGCCTTCAAACCGCTCAAATAGCGCTATTCCTAAAGCCTCTGATTTAAAACTGCCCGCACAATTATAGGGTTCCTCTTTATTCAGGTAATTCTCGATCATTTTCGGTGTCAATTCTTTAAAAACCACGGTATACGGAACACAGCTGCTCTGTATGTTGCCGGTATGGCTATTGAGCAGACACAGTCCCGTCTGAAAGGTAATTTTTTGTCCTGATGCACGTGTTAACTGCTTGAATGCATTCTCGAAATTACCGGGTTTGCTCAATTTTTCGCCATTTAATACGGCGCTCTGATCAGAACCTATGATTAGTGCGTCCGGGTGTCGCGGGGCAATTGCCTGTGCTTTGGCGACGGCCAGACGTACTACCATCTGTTCAACGGGCTCATTTTCCAGCGGAGTTTCATCGATATCCGGTGAATCACATTCAAAATTTATGTGAAGGCGTTCTAGTAGTGCTTTACGGAAGGGGGAGGTTGAGCCAAGGATAAGTTTCATCGTTTTTTATCGTAATTCAGGAAGTTGCTGATTGTCTTGAAAATATTATGGATATTCTATATAAAACAGGTGAAAAATGCATTGTTTACAGGTCATTAAAAGGTAGTAGAACTTGTTGATATGTAAGGAGAATATATACAGATTATGCATTTTGCTGTATAGTAGGCGGATTATGCAGACCCAAGTTCCAGCCGAGGTGACAGCCGAGTTGCCTGAAACGGTGAATTTTGTTCGGCAGGTTGAGCTCAATCGAACGATTGAGGGCTTTTATCCGATGTCAAAACTTGACCGGTTAAGCGAAGCTTCACTGGGCAAAGAAGGGTATATTACTGCAAAACTTGAGTTTACGGATAGTGTCGGTTTTGCCAGTTTAAAAGGCAAAGTGTCTGCAAAATTACTGGTCGAGTGCCAGCGTTGTCTTGAGCCGGTGGAAACTGAGCTTACAGGTAGTTTTAAATTTGCCCTGGTAAACAGTGAAGAAGATTTTGAACTGTTGCCGGAAGAATTTGAACCGCACCTGATCGTCGGTGAAGAGCAATCTCTGATCGAGTTGATCGAAGACGAATTGTTATTGTGTCTGCCGATGGTGACGATACATGATAAAGACTGTTCCGAATACATGACGAAACAGAACAGGGCTATACAGGCGGAACTTAAAGTAGAAAAAGAAGCAGAGCATCCATTTGCAGCTTTAAAAGCTTTAAAAGACGATTTAAACAATAAGGTTAACTAATGTAGTTATCTGGACATATTTCTCCAGAAATTAATTTTTGATGAACCTTACTTATTTTTAACATATTACAAAGTAGTAGATTTTTAGGAGATAACCGTGGCAGTTCAAAAGAGCAGAAAATCACGTTCAAAACGTGGCATGCGTCGTTCACATGATGCAATTGGTGGAGCAACATTATCAGTTGATCCAACATCAGGTGAAACACACCACCGTCATCACATTACCGCAGACGGTTATTACAAAGGTCGCAAAGTTGTTAATACTGGCGACAGTTTCGAAGATTAATATAATCAATTACCGACAGCAGTGCTCGTTATTCGTTTCAGGTATCGCTGTCGGTAGTTAATATATTATATGGCGACCATTGCTTTAGATGCCATGGGTGGCGACTTCGGTCCTGAAGTTGTAATCCCTGCTGCAGTTCATGTAGTAAAAAAACACAGCGATATCCAGATAATACTTGTCGGTGATGAGTCGCGTCTGCGCGACTTTGCAAAAGTAAACAACATCGATCTCGATAAACACTTTGAAATACAGCATGCTTCTCAAGTTGTTGAGATGCATGAAGACCCTCGCCATGCTGTACGTAAAAAGAAAGATTCCTCAATGCGTGTAGCCATTGACCTGGTAAAAGAAGGCAAAGCTCATGCCGTAGTGAGTGCTGGGAATACTGGCGCATTGATGGCAACCGCAAAATTCGTATTAAAGACCCTGCCCGGGATTGACCGCCCGGCGATCTGTTCGGCTATTCCTTCTTATGCGGGTCATACACATATGCTGGATCTGGGTGCTAACGTGGACAGCAGTGCAGAACAGTTATTTCAATTTTCTGTAATGGGTTCGGTTTTGGCTGAGGCCATCGATAATACACATCGACCAAAAGTAGGCTTGTTAAATATTGGTTCTGAAGATGTAAAAGGTAATGCCCAGGTAAAGGAAGCTAATAAATTATTGCAAAATGGCTCTTTTAATTACATTGGTTATGTCGAAGGAGATGATATCTACAGTGACAAGGTCGACGTTGTAGTATGTGATGGTTTTGTCGGCAATGTTTCTCTCAAAACCATGGAAGGCGTTGCAAAGATGATCGCTACCATGATGCGAGAAGAATTTAATAAATCACTGTTATCAAAAATTTCTGGTCTGATTGCATGGCCTGTTTTGAACCGCTTTAAAAAGCGCGTGGACCCACGTATGTATAATGGTGCTTCCATGTTAGGTTTGACTGGTATCGTGATCAAAAGTCATGGCAGTGCTGATGTGTTAAGTTATGCCAATGCCATCGAGATTGCATTGCTTGAAGTAGAAAAATCAGTACCCGACCATATCCGTGAATGTATGGAGCCGCTGTTAGATAAAGCGAACCTGGAAACTGATGCAGACGCATCAGGAACGCAAGAAGCCCGATTGGAGACAGAAGCGTGAGTTATTCGAGAATAGCCGGTACGGGCAGTTATCTGCCAGAAAAAACCCTGACCAATGCCGAGCTTGAAAAAATAGTCGATACTACCGATGAGTGGATCCGCTCACGTACAGGCATCGAAGAACGCCACATAGCTGCGGACGGTCAATATACGGTTGATCTTGCTGAACAGGCTGCGATAAAAGCGATGGAAGCCGCAGGCAAGACAAAAGATGACATCGATTTAATCATCGTGGGCACCACGACTGCGGACCGCGTTTTTCCCAGTACGGCCTGTTTGTTACAGCAGCGTCTTGATATACATGGTTGTGCTGCATTTGACGTGCAGGCAGTATGTACAGGTTTTGTCTATGCCTTAGGTGTGGCTGATAAATTTATAAAGACAGGTTCTGCTAAATGTGCGCTGGTAATCGGTGCTGAAACCCTGTCTCGTATAATCGACTGGAACGATCGTAATACCTGTGTGCTGTTTGGTGATGGAGCCGGTGCAGTAGTGTTGGAGCAGAGTGAAGCCCCCGGTATCCTGTCAACCCACCTGCATGCAGATGGTGAATATGAGAGTCTGCTAACGGTTAATTATGGTGTTTCTACCGCTTCAGATAAAATTCTCGAAGGTGCCGGCGGCATCCAGATGAAAGGCAACGAAGTATTTAAGATGGCAGTGAATACGCTAGGTCGAATCGTAGATGAAACACTGGCATTTAATAATATGGAAAAGTCAGATATCGACTGGTTAGTTCCACATCAGGCTAATATCCGTATCATTAACGCGACGGCTAAAAAGTTGAAAATGTCGACAGACCATGTTGTGGTCACAGTGAACAAGCACGGGAATACATCTGCCGCTTCTGTGCCGCTTGCACTCGATACTGCTGTTCGTGATGGCAGGATCAAACGTGGAGACACATTATTGCTGGAAGCCTTTGGTGGCGGTTTTACCTGGGGCTCAGCACTGATCAAATATTAGCGGTACTTTCTGTGGCAATCCTGAGTTGCATCCCGGTGCTAAATTGTCAGTCTATCGAAGATACGCTGGCGTTCTACCAGCAAATTTTGCAATTTGTCGTAGTAAAGAAACGTGAATCAAATGGTAAGCTGCAGTGGGCTCACATCATGCATGGTGGGACTACGCTGATGCTGCAGGCAGCGGAGCCACATGTTTCTGAATCAGTTCATAACCAGAATCCCTGTATTTCTCTTTATCTTATCGTAAATAATATCAATGAGTTGCATCATTTT
>DAOVJH010000135.1 GCA_030673345.1 Pseudomonadota bacterium | reverse complement strand
CGGGGTTTGTTCTTTCAGGCTTTGTATCGAATGATGACCGCTGTGGTAGCGTGTCCCAACAACCATCGGGAAACGTAATCGATAGCTGTCATCTTTATAATCGAGCACCTGCTGAAACTCGAACTCGATGGTTATCTCTTCCCCGGGTGCGATGTTGGCAAGCGAGGTTGTGAAAACATTAGGCCGTTGCTGTTCGATCAGGCTGGCTTTTTTACCGGCTGACCTCGCAGCTTCATAGGTTTTTTTTGCCGCAGCGCGTTCTTTGATCTGACCTTCGATTATGCGCTCACCGATGACCATCCTGAAATGATCCACGGCTGCTTTTTCTGGAAGCGGGAACACGAATAGGCCTTCTGCCCATAATCCGCTGCTATTGATGAAGCGTTGTTTGACTTTGGCCCTGGCGATCGGTCCATTGATGTCGTAGTCGACATCGGTCTGTGTCTGCAAGGCTTCTATGTATACACCGTCATCAGACAACAGCCAGACTGATCCGTGTTGCGACTGGTAAGGATCCTGTTCACTGTTATTACCGGTGTTGGCATAGACATGCTGGAACAACAGGCCAAAAACCAGGTATATGCTGATAACGATCATCAGTTTGTGAAGGCCGCTCAGTACTTTCGAATATGCATTCTCATTTTGATTGCATCGTCTTCTTCTTATGCGACGGAAATAATAATTGTTCATGGTATTCATATCATTGCTCCTACCGGTGGCACGAGATGTGCCACCGGTTATTATCTTGCTAGAAGTTTTGCACTAAAAATTTTTGATGCGCTTGTAACGATGGCCGACGGTGATGATCTGATCACCTGCAATCACCAGGTATGCATCCATCAGACTGGATAGTCGCCGTATCACGATATTGCCGACATCTGATGCGATGAGGCGCATGCTTTTTCTATCGAAATAACAGATGATGGTTCCGTTGTTATTTCGCTTGCGTGAGCCATACTGGCAAAGCCAGTGGATGATAAGTGGCGGAATACAACGTTGTTGTGACCTTTCCAGTGCGTGTGCTGTCATGCGAAAGCCGGACGTTTTACTGAAGATATTCATCGAGATCATATTCACGCCACTCAAGGTACTGGCCCTCGTATCCATCATCGTTACTGATTCATCTGCCTTCAAAACCGTGTGCTTGCATCAGCAACCACAGGATCTGCATCTTCAGTTTCATTTTCCATCGTAGAGTTAGAGAGCACGGCAGTCATGGCATGAATCGAGTCAGCGCTGCTACGCTCAAAACGGATCACGACTTTACGGTCAAAGGTGTAACCTTCAAGATCACCTGCAATTGAAACCATCTTCATCTCACCAAAGGCTTTGCTGATGATCCGATTCTCATCAACGCCGGCATTGATCAGCTGTTCACGTACTTTTTCTATGCGTTCGTCTGACAGTTCGATGTTCCTGGTCTTGTCACCGCGTCGATCGCTGTAACCGTCAAGATACAGTTCTAATTCATCCATGGTGTTCATCAGGTCGGCGATAGCTGCCAGGCGAGCAGGGTAGAAAGATTCGATTTCAGTACTTCCGGAACGGAAATAAACATCGAGGCTAAGATCAGCGGTAAGGATATCTATAAGCGTATCCTGCTGAGACTCGATCACATCATCGACAACGGCAGTAATTTCGCCTAATTGAGCGACTTGAATAGTCTGCTGTGAACGGATCTGTTTAGAATTCTCTGACAGAGAGATGTTTCTATCGTGGCTTTCTTCTGCCGTGTTTTCTGTCACAACAGAAATCGATTCAGGCACAGATGATACATCCTGGTTAGAGCCGACTAAGGCACCGATGATTCCGCCGACAAGTAGACCGACGGGGCCTGCAACAAGCGCTCCGCTAGCGGCTCCAACACCCATGCCGGGATACATATAGGTTTCAGTTGTATTGTCGATACTGTTATTATTGTCTGCGATGACGGCTGTTTCTGTAGTCATGGTACCGGCATATGCCTGAGTCGACAGTACTGAGCCAGAAAATACGGCGCTGGAAAGAGCTATCGTTACAGCGGCATTTAATAAAGATTTTTTCATTGTTTTCTCCAGGTGATTTGATAAATGATTTATGTGTTTCCACGGTGTAATTAAAACAACGGTCAAAGATTCAATCTTTGGCAGTGCGTGGAGGAAATATGGAGAAAAAATGGAGATGATTGTTGGTTGCGGTAATTAGGTGCGTAAAGGGTAGAATTGCAGAGTAAAATTTCAGAAATATTAAATACAGGAAACCATGTGAAACAGACAGTCGCCATCGTAGAAGATGATGCAGAACAGCGTCGTTATTATGCTGATGCATTGAGGTCTAATGACTATGTTGTTCAGGAATACGAAGACAGGCAGCAGGCGATAGATGCGTTTGAAAAAGAACTGCCCGAACTGGCAATTCTGGATATCGCGCTTGGCTCAGATGTCGGTGGCGGCTATGAAGTTTGCCGTTACCTCAAACAGCGTGACGCAAGTCTGCCGATCATTTTTCTTACCAGCCGCGGTGATGAGTTAGATAAGATATATGGTCTGCAATTAGGCGCGTGGGACTATCAGACCAAACCCGTGTCACTGGATTATCTGACGGTACGTATCGAATCTTTTTTTCAGATTAAGCAGCTGGCTTCTGATGCGAATGGTAATGGTAGAAAATCAGGTGACCTCAATATCAACATGAAATCGATGCAGTGCTTCTGGAAAGGAGATGAGGTCAACCTGACACCGACCGAGTTCTCGATACTTGCCGCGATGTCTGAGGCGGATGAAGCGGTCAGTATTGATGAGTTAGTAAAAGCAACACATCAGGGTGTGGTCGAAGATAATACGATCAATACCCATGTCTTACATATCAGAAAAAAATTCAAAAAAATCGATGCAGATTTCCAGTGTATAAAAACACGTTATGGTTTTGGATATCAGTGGTTGTGTGAATGAAATTAGGTACCCGTTTACTCGTATTCAGTTCGGTTTTCCTGGTTCTGCTTCCCTGGTTTGGTTATCACTTTATGGGAAAGATCGAACACTCTTTACTGCAGGGTCAGGAAGAAGCGCAATCGATGTCTGCATCGGCGATAGCTATAGTACTAAACGGTTACACTGGCCTGTTTGAAACAGATGAACATGCACTGTATGTCTATCCATTCAAACAGAGTATCGATATCGATGGTTACGATGAAGACTGGCAGCAGCTTAAAGAGCAGTTCACATCTTACGCGGACAACTCGTTTTCATTATTACTGGCGAATAATGAACTGGTAGACGATAAACAATATCTTTATGTTTATCTAAGAGTGAACGATAAAGATATCGTCTATCGAAACCCCCGTTACAGCCCACTGGATTCGAGTGACCACATAAGGATGGAATACCTCGATGCTGATAACCGACGTAAGCGCATAGTCTTGCTGACAGCGGCTCAGGGCAGCGTCAGTGTTTACGAGGTGAAGGAGGACTGGACCAGCTGGAAAGATGGTAAGCATGTTAATGCAGTCTATGGTGTATGGCGAGAAACGAAGGAAGGCTACGATGTTGAGATACGTCTACCCGGGATATGGCTGGAACCGAACCGACGTTTATCGATCAGTGTCGTCGACGTATTTAATGAAAATGAACGGAATGTCGATACCATTGTCTCTACACACCTGATCGACAAAAATACTTTGAACCCACTGTTGTTCCAGTCGCAGGAGATCAGCAGTGTTCTTAAAAACCTAAGCGAATCAGATTCGCGGATATGTGTGGTCGATAAGTTTCGGCGGGTACGTGCAGTAATCGGCGGACAGGCTTTACAGGCTTCACTCTGTCACGCCATCGACAAAGTTAGCGAGACGTTGGTCGATAAAGTACTGCAAGGTAATGCACAGGTAAAACGTTTCGAAGAGAAAGACGAAACGATCATCGTTGCGGCTCGGCCAGTATTCGATGGTGATGAAGTGATCGGTGCAGTTTTAGTGAGTAAGAATAGCCGTCAGATCCTTGCGCGGCAGCGTGACACCTTAAATGATGTGGTGCTGGCTACACTTGGAATTTTCTTTCTGGTGTTTGCCAGTTTGCTTTTCTTTAGTTCATGGCTGGCGTTCCGGATCAACCGGCTCAAGAAGCAGACTTCATCACTCATCGATGAGAGTGGGCGTTTTATCAGCCATGTTGAATTGTCCGAATGTGATCGAGGTGATGAGATCGGTGAACTCTCTCGCAGTTTCTCATCACTGCTCGGCAAGTTAAACAGCTACACCCGTTTTCTTGAGTCGGTACCGAGGATGTTGCGGCATGAGATATTAAACCCGGTGAACACCATCAGTATGTCCTTACAGAACCTGCAGAAACAGCAGGGTGATTCCGCAGACATAAAAACGGCCAGTAATGCGATCAAACAGCTACAGCTCATCGTATCGAGTTTGACCGAGGCGGCGAATATCGATGAGGCGCTGATACAGGATGAAGTCGATAGAATCGATATCGCCGCCTTACTCAGTGAGTATGTCAAAAACTCCCAGCTCAAACATGCTCGGGCAAAGCTGTGTTACCAGGGGGCGAAGAAAGGTTTTTTTGTGCAGGGAAATGATGTACGGATCGTACAGCTGCTGGACAAACTTAAAGATAATGCGCTCGATTTTTCCTTCCCTGGCACGGATATTTATTTTCAACTTGATACAGGTCAGCACAATCAGGTGGTTATCAGCGTAAAAAATGAGGGTGAATATATACCACAGGAACAACTGGATATACTGTTCCAGGGAATGATCTCACATCGATCAGTTAAAACCGCTACACCCCATCTGGGTATAGGTTTGTATGTGGCGTATCAGATCGCACGGTTTCACCATGGGCAGCTGAAAATAGCTAATCGTGGGGATAAACAAGGGGTTGTAGTTAGTTTAATATTGTCATCATACGCACCCCTGTAGGAGCGGAACTTTATTCCGCGAGAAAAGGCTGAAATGTATACGCCATGAATTATTGATTAATCAACGGTAGATTAGAGTTATGAATGATAAAAAGTGGGTTCCGATAAAAATTGCAATATTAACTGTTTCAGATAGCCGGACAGAAGCTGATGATACATCGGGTGATGCGCTGGTCGAGCGCCTGACCAGGGCGGGGCACACCCTGGTAGAGAAGCTTATCTGTTCAGACGATAAATATAAAATTCGCGAGGCG
>DAOVJH010000294.1 GCA_030673345.1 Pseudomonadota bacterium | reverse complement strand
GCAATATTACAAGAGAGAAGCGGTTCAAAATGCGAGTTATGCGGGGCAGTAGAAAACCTGAGTGTTTATGCAATACCGCCAGATTCGATAGCCGAAGCTGACGATAGCATCTTAATCTGTGAAAAATGCCAGGGTCAGATCGATGACCCGGATACGGTTGATGCCAATCACTGGCGTTGCTTGAATGACAGCATGTGGAGCCAGGTTCCAGCCGTACAGGTCATGGCGTGGCGGATGCTGATGCGGTTGAAAAATGAGGGCTGGCCTCAAGATCTGCTAGAGATGTTATATCTGGATGACGAAACCTTAAATTGGGCAAAGGCGACAGGTGAAGGTGATGTATCCGAAGATGATATTAAACACCTGGACAGTAACGGGGCACAGCTTGTAGCGGGTGATACCGTTACCCTGATAAAAGACCTTAATGTAAAAGGCGCAAATTTTACTGCCAAACGCGGTACAGCTGTACGGGGTATTTCACTGGTTGCTGATAATGCAGAACATATCGAAGGGAAAGTGAACGGCCAGCAGATTGTTATATTGACTAAATTTGTAAAAAAGTCGAATTAATACAACGGAAATAAACGTTTTTTAACTGGCTTCCCAGGCAGTATTTTTATCCATCCAGCGCAGGCTTAGGACATACCAGGCACAGATAGGTATCATCATGGCTGCCCAGCTCCAGTCATCGATCAAGAAGAGCGTAGTGATTAGTTCGTTATTACTAAATTTTATCCACGGCAGGCTATAGAAAGTAAAAATGATGCTCGCCCAGATCAGGATCAGCGCATGCTTACGTTTTTGAATACTGGAAAAGGCCAGTAAGACCCAGATAGGCATCTTTGGTGTTGCTGTGTTGTCTGTATCACTCATTTATATACGTCCTATGACATCAAGTCATCAAGTTCATCGTCCATGTGTAACTCGGTTAATTCAGTAAATCCGCCAATCCATTTGCCGTCGATAGTAATCTGGGGCACCGTACGTGCACCGCTGGTAACCTGTGAGAATTCGCGAAGCCCTGCCTGATCCTGATCGACCCGCACTTCATCGTATGAGATGCCCCATTTGACCAATAGTGCTTTCGTCTTGTCACAGATGGGACAGATGCCGGTGCTATAAACTTTTAAACGTGCCATTAAAAAACCATATAAACTGTTGTTTTTATTGTTGGTTAAAATTAAGGGAAAATGCTCATTTGAGCATAACTAGCCAAACCAGACATATTCCAGAGTTATTTTACATGAGTTTTAAGATCAGTGTGCCAGCAAGCGGGCATGAATTTATAGCAGAAGAGAATGAAAGCATCCTTGAGGCGGCTATCCGTCAGGGCGTGGGTTTGCCATATGGCTGCAGAAATGGCGCCTGTGGCAAGTGTGCCGGTGAAGTGATTTCCGGAAAGACTGATTACGATACAGATAGCCTGCGCGGACTGGCAAAAAAAGAATTTGAAGCGGGTAAGACAATTTTCTGTCAGGCCTGCGCGACCAGTGATATGGAAATAAAAGTAAGAGAGATAGTAAAAAGTTCGGATATAGAGATAAAAATACTGCCCTGTCGCGTAGAAAAGATGAAACTGCTGACGCACGATATTATGATGCTGCAGCTAAAGTTGCCAGAAACAGAACGCTTGCAGTTTATGGCTGGACAATACCTGGAGATCTTGCTCAAAGATGGAAAAAGGCGGGCCTTCTCTATCGCTAATGCGCCACATGATGACGCATTTATCGAGTTACATATCCGCCATGTGCCTGATGGACATTTCGGTGATTTTGTTTTCGATGGCTTGAAAGAAAAAAGCTTATTACGTATCGAAGGCCCGCTCGGTAGTTATTTTTTACGTGAAGAAAGTGAACGTCCGATCATCCTCATGGGGGGCGGTACCGGTTTTGCACCACTAAAAGGAATGCTCGAACACGCCTTTCATATAAACCTTGAGCGTAAAGTACACTTGTTTTGCGGCGCACGAGCTAGACGGGATCTGTACATGGATGAAATGGTCAACCAATGGTTGAAAAAATATCCCGGTCTGAAATATACGCCAGTATTGTCAGATCCGGATACAGAAGATAACTGGCAGGGTGAAACAGGGTTTGTTCACGAGAGTGTCGTCAGACACTACCCTGATTTATCAGGATATGATGTTTACCTGAGCGGCCCACCACCGATGGTAAAAGCCGGCATGGACCTCTTTTACGAAAAAGGCCTGCCAGAGACCCAGATATATTCCGATTCATTTGAATATTCGGATGATGCATTAAAAGCCATGGGTATACAAAAACCAAAAACGGAATAAATAACCTTGCCCTCTAAAGCGAGCGTAAAAGACCTGATGAAAAACCTGCCGCAACAGGGCAGGGTCGAGTGGATTAGCGTGCGCCCCGGTAAGAAAGAACCCCCGCAGGTTATTGATACGGTAGTCGTTCTGGCAAATGGTTTACAGGGCGACCATTACGCTGGCCGAAGCGGTAATCGCAGCGTGACTTTGATCCAGTCCGAACACATCGAAACCATCGCTTCACTATTACATAAGACAAGCATAGATCCTGCCGAGCTCAGGCGAAACCTGGTGGTCAGCGGAATTAACCTGTTAGCACTCAAAGACCGCGAATTTAAAATTGGTTCAGCCGTTTTAAAGATGACAGGCCTATGCCACCCTTGCTCCCGTATGGAAGAAGTTTTAGGTGAAGGCGGGTATAACGCAGTAAGAGGACATGGCGGAATTAATGCCCGTGTTATCTCACAGGGAACGATCAAGCTCGGAGATAAGGTTGAGGCATTAGCGTTATTATCGGTAGAAGGGTAGGTATAAAGAAAATATTACCGTTAACTATCAGAAGTGGTAAGGACTTCTGAATGATCAAAAAGCTAATGCGCTTTAACCACTTGCCTGAGGCTTCAGGTATCAGAGTCAGGTTTTGACGATTTTCAGCTGGGGTGTTTCACGTTCAAAATCATTCGCGGTTTTTTCCAGAATCTCTTCACCATAATCGCCCGCCAGTAAATGCAGGCCCTGCCTGTAATATTCCTGTGCAGCGGTCGGTTCGTCCATATGTTCTTCTAACAGGCGGGCCAGTTTCAGATAGTTTTCTGGCATCGGGTTGATGGAGATGCTTGCTTCAAGATAATTTTTTGCTTTGCCCCATAATGAGCGGGAGATGCACATCTTGCCTAAGG
>DAOVJH010000356.1 GCA_030673345.1 Pseudomonadota bacterium | reverse complement strand
TTGCCTTTCAACTGCTTATAGCGTCTTTGTGCCCTTTCTTCGGCACTTGCAGTCAAATAAATCTTCAATACTGATTGCGGGAACACCACAGTCCCCATATCGCGGCCATCGGCAATCAGGCCAGGGTCAGCCAGAAAAGCCCGCTGGCGCGCCAATAATGCCTCTCGTACCACCGGAATTGCCGCTATCTGTGAGGCTTTTGAGCCGATTTCTTCATTACGTATCAACTCGGTAATATCTTCATCTGTAAGAAAAATAACCAGTTCGCTGTTTTTTTCTACATATGAGACAGATAGATTTTGTGCGATATCAGCAAGCTGCATCTCATCGAGTGTCTCTATCGCCTGCCCCGGGAATGCCCGTGCTACCTGTAAAGCGGTAATACGGTACAAGGAACCGCTATCGAGGATGTGCCAGCCCAGTTTTTTGGCCACGGCCAGACAGATGGTGCCCTTACCGACGCCGCTGGGACCATCAAGGCAGATAACTTGTGGCATTACTTCACTCATGGCCTGATAAGAAACAAAGATTGAACCACAGAGACACAGAGAGCACGGAGGTCTTTTTCTGTTTAAAACCTAAAAAACTCTGTGTTCTCTGTGTCTCTGTGGTTAAAAACAGCTTATTGCTTTTATTCATTAACGACCTGAATAGACAGACCACAGGAGGCTGCCAGTTCGGCGAAACCCGGGAACGAGGTATTCACGTTGTCGCAGTCTTCGATATGAATATCGCCATTGGAACACAGTGATGCCATGGCAAATGCCATCGCGATACGGTGATCGTCATGGCTGTGGACGGTTCCAGCACCAATTTCACCACCTTTAATTATCATGCCATCTTCGGTGGCGCGCGCATCGACGCCCAGTGCCTTAAGGCCATCGGCCATTACCTGAATACGGTCACTCTCTTTCACTCTTAACTCTTCCGCACCGGTGACGATGGTCTGGCCCTCGGCGCAGGCTGCGGCAACGAATATGATGGGAAATTCATCGATAGCCAATGGCACCAGGCCTTCAGGTATATGGATACCTTTTAACTTTGCACTTCTTATCCGAAGATCCACCACGGGTTCGCCGCCAACTTCCTGATGGTTACTACATGAAATATCGGCACCCATCAGCTTCAGAATGTTGATCACGCCGGTGCGCGTCGGATTAATGCCAACATGTTCCAACACGATGTCCGAATCATCAGCAATACTCGCACCAACCATAAAAAAAGCAGCTGATGAAATATCACCCGGCACATCGATATCGGCTGCCATCAATTTTGCCGGACCGGTCACACAGGCCATGGAATCGCTAACATCCACATCACAACCGAAGGCTTCTAACATTCGCTCGGTATGGTCACGTGTTATCGCAGGTTCTGTTACACAGGTCTTACCCTGTGCATACATACCCGCCAGCAGGCAGCAGGATTTTACCTGCGCACTCGCCATCGGCATCTGGTAGTTGATACCTTTTAATGTTTGATTACCGGTTATTTTTAGCGGCGGTTTGCCACCTTCTGCAGTAGCCACTACTGCACCCATTTCTGTTAATGGGTCAGTCACGCGTTTCATCGGCCGTTTTGATAATGAAGCATCACCACTTAACTCGACATCAAACTTCTGTCCTGCCAGTAAACCGGCAAGAAGACGCATGGATGTTCCTGAGTTGCCCAGGTCGAGCGCTTGAGCGGGCGGCTTTAAACCATGCATTCCAACGCCTTCGATGGTCACCTTGCCGGCACTGGGGCCTTCGATGCTAACACCCATCGCCTGAAAAGCACGCAAGGTATTCAGGCTATCTTCGCCTTCCAGGAAACCGCTGATATGGCTGGTGCCTTCAGCAAGTGAGCCGAACATGATCGAACGATGAGAGATCGACTTATCACCCGGTACCCGTATGGAACCCTTAAGCCCCGTCTTGTTTAAACCGCCTTGTACTATAAATTTCATAATAATTAATTATTTTGTACTTTTGTATTATTCACCGTCGTTACACAATTGTGTCAACGCTTATTTTTTCAGGTAACTAACAATTTCCTGATCACGTAACATCTCTGCCACAGCTCGCATGACTGCACCGTCTGCCGCACGGAAGATACTTGCAGGTGAGCGATTATCACCCGTATAGGTTTTTACAAGTCCGTCACCGGTTTCGACTTTCATGGTAACGATGCACTGGATAACAAAAAACCCAAACTCCGCATGCACGGTTTCAACCGACATTTTTAATGACTTCTGCTTATTGTCAGCAACGTTCATTCCCCTGGCCGCCAACTCTCGTTTAGTGATATCTATTGCAGTATCAGTCCACTCTCTATAGTTACCATGGAAAGTAGAGCCGGCTTGCTCAGCAAACAACACATCGCCTGTTGCTGGATTCGTGTTCACCAGTGAGATGGACTTATTAGATGAAAACTCAGTTATTGAATCGAATGTAAAAGTGGCTGATTCTGGTTTGTAGTGATGAGAACAGCCTGCCAGAAAAAACAGTACCGCAAAGATTTGGAGTAAACGTTTCATTGTGTTTTTCATAATATATCTTTTTTATAATTAAAATTAATCTTCAAAACTCAGTGAGTAAATTTATCGCGGGTCTTTTTTGCATG
>DAOVJH010000094.1 GCA_030673345.1 Pseudomonadota bacterium | reverse complement strand
TTCCGGTGCAAAAGGGTGTTCTGTGCCCTGCAACATTAACCAGTTAGCAGCGATGGTAGAGCTCGCATTAATAAGGCAGATAAACGCTACAGTGACTGTGAGGCAATTGTCGTTTGAGCGCAGCATTAGTATCTGTATTTATTCTCTATTTGAAAGTTTCATCAGGCGTCCATCAGACCGTGACGTATAGCGAGACGAGTTAAACCGGCGATATCATTGATGCCCAGTTTGTTTCTCAGGTTGGTGTAATGATGGCCGACTGTTTTAGGACTCAGGTTAAGCAGCTCTGCTATCTCATTGACCGATTTACTGTCGGCCAGTAAAAGAAAAACTTCGAACTCCCTGGGTGATAAGGTCGACATGGTATCGCCATCTTCAGCATTTCTGGACTGCACCAGGTAGGGCATCATTTCCTGTCCTACATATAAAGTACCTGATGCAATCTGTCGGACAGCTTCGATCATGACCTGTGAAGCGCTGCGTTTGGATATATAACCGAGAACACCCAGATCGAGTGAGCGTTTCAGGTAGACCTCATTTTCATAAACACTGAAGACCAGAATTTTTGCATCTTTATCTTTGGCCAGGATCTTACGGCTTGCCTCGAGGCCATCGATACCTGGCATTGAGATATCCATGACCAAAACATCAGGCTTGTGTTCGAAATATTGTCTGTAGGCAGATTCGCCATCCTCCGCTTCTGACACAACCGTAATGTCAGGCGTTGCTTCAAACAGGCGGCAGTAACCTGCACGAACAACTTCATGATCATCTGCCAGCAATACATTTATTTTGTTATTATTGTCCATGGCTTGATGCTAATGTTTTGCTCTCTCTTGTTTTGGTATCGGTATCAAGCGGGATGTGAATAGAAATCCGGAAGCCACACTCGCTTGAGGTCTCATAGAAAAATACACCGTTTAAGGCCTGTATACGCTCGCGCATGCCGATAAGCCCGAGACCCAGGTGCTGACTTGTCGGATCTTTTACCATACCCACGCCGTCATCGTTAATCGTTAGATGCAGTTTTTCCGAGTCATTATCCAGCTTGATATTGACGTGTGCCGCAGAGGCATGTTTTGTTATGTTTGTCAGGCATTCCTGAACGATACGATAAATGCTTATATTGGTGCGTTCGCCCAGAGTGGATAGGTCGCCAATAAAAGTATGTATGCAGCTTGTCTTCGGGTTGCGTTTATTCCAGTCATGAATTTCTTCCTTTAAAGCTTCGACAAGACCCAGGTTATCCAGAACACTGGGGCGCAACAGATGCATCATGGAATGGACAACATCATAGATATGAGAAGAAACATTTAATATGGCGTCAGCGCTGGTAATGATGCGCTGGTCACATTGTGGTGACAGGTCTCTGATGGATTTTGCATCGGCCTGAATAGCCGTTATACACTGCCCGAGCTCATCGTGTAATTCTCGAGCCAGGTTCTTACGTTCTTCTTCCTGTACTTCCAGTGATTTTTGTATCAGTAAGCGGTTTTCTTTGAGTAGTTGGTGTGTCTTTTTTTCTTCCTGCAATAATTGTTGTGTCCTTTTGGAAATTTCGGCAACCATATTGTTAAATGCTGCGGCTGTTTTTCCAACCTCGTCATTTGTTTCTGTCGGTACACTGACAGAATAATTGCCTGCTTCGACTTCAGCGGCAGCTTTAGACAGTATGCCCAACCTTCGGGTCAGGCCCAGACCGATAAAAATGGTCACGATGATGGTCAGGATGATCTCAATCAAAGCGATGGTAATGCCTCGATTACGTGATTTAGAAATGGCGTCGTCCATCAGTGAAAGAGAGAAACCCATCAACACGCGGCCCATGGGCTGGCCTGCAACCTTTATGTCCTGTGCGATATCAAAAACACCATCGTTAACTTGTGCGGGGTGTGAATCAATTTCAGGTCTGACTTCGGGCGACACGGTGCCCAGCGCGATAACACTGTTGTCATCCCGGTCGGCAATAACTAGATAAGATAATTCTTTATAACTAATGATATTGCTCAGATAATCTTTCAGTGTTGCGTAATCCACAGCAACCATGTGATTACCTGAGGTATTGGCTATCTGCTGGATCATGCTCGTCGCTGTGTCTCTGAGACGGTCAGTGTGCGTGGTATGGATGATGGAGATATTATTCCACACCAGCAGCGAAAGCATGATGATCTCGATGGTAACAACGCTGGCGATCAGCCGAAAGCGCAGCGAATGAAATAGAGAGGTAAATTCAGGCATCATATTTTATCTAGCCAGAAGATCTCTAACTTTTTCATAATCTTCGGGACGGGTTTTCTTGAAACCAGAAAAACTGTTGTGGCTCAGTACGGCTTGTCCTTCTGCAGATGTCCCCATCTGCAATAATATCTTGCTTATTTCAGTTGCGCAGCTTTCACTGATCCTGGGGCTTACGCTTATAGGAATATGTGGCGTACTTTCTGTTTTTGCGATGATGCGCATGTTTTCTTTTACTCTGGCACTGGATGATTCGTAAGGCGGAGACATCAGGGCTGATGCATCTGTAACGCCGTGATACGAAGAGAGCAGGGAAGCATCATGTGAAGGTGTACTGATCATGGTGATGTCTACATCGGGATCGATGCCTGCATCAGATAAATATTTTCTGACCAGTAAGGTTGCCAGGCCTGCTGGGTGAACGGTTGCCAGGCGTTTTCCTGACAGATCCTCGATGTTATGAATCGGACTTTTTTTGGGCACGACAATAACCGCCCACATACCCGGTGAATCAACACCCGCGATCAATCGGTAACCTGCTTTGCTGTGTGCCTGGGGGTAAAAATGTGGTGCGGTGAACAGGATGTCGTAGCGCTGGTCCTCGTGGGTACGCCGTGCAAACTCCACAAAATTCGGTGCTGTCTCGAGTCGGACAGGGACGTGAAGATTCTTAGAGAGGTATTGTGCTAGCGGTGAAAATCGGATCACGAGTTGTTCTGCGCTGACGAAGGGAAGAATGCCAAAGATAATCGGACGGACTTCCTTGCAACTTGATTGTTCATTATTGGACTGTTCACTGGCTGAAGAAGTTAGCGGGTAGCACAGGGCAAGCCCGAAATAGATAACAAGCGATAGTTTTCTGAAAGTCTTGCCAGGTCTGTCGTATATATGCATGCAATAAAAATGAAGCCTGAAGATACCTGGCTACAAGTATAGTCATAAGATACAGTTCATAGACGTTTAACCGTTAAATGTATTCATTGTTATTTTGTGCAGAAAAAAAGAAAGGCGGCTAAACGCCGCCTTTCAACACTTCCTTGAATATATATTTCTCCTTGTATTCTGGAATCAACGCTTAGTTGTCATGTATATGACCGCTAAAGAAAGCTGGACCTGCTCCAAATGGTGGCTGAACAAATGTAGTGTCTGGTGTGTTGTTCGGCTGCCCAATCTGTAGGCTCTCATCTTCTGGCAAAATCGGCGATGATGTTGAATCCACTGTTGTCACACGACCTTGCCCAACACCAAACTGCGCATCGGTCACGGTGTTATCTGTCAGGCTATCCAGGTAACGGCGTAATGCATGTACAGGGTGCAGGAAGTTATTCGGTGCAACCTGTTTAACAAAAGGACCGATGATAACGCCTTCGCTGTTAACCGGATCAGACAGCGTGATATCACTGCTGTAATCGTCTGCATCAGCTAACTGGAAGAACTTGTGATTTGCACCGCCGCCAGTACGACAGACGTCATCCAGTGGATTGCCGTGTCCGTAGCATGAAGCAAAGACATAGCGTTTTCCCAGGTCCAGTGGCTGGCCACCGATTCTTGTTTCAACAACACGGCTGCCTGAACTGCTAAATGGGCGATTTTTGAGGTCGATCTTCTGTTCCATATTAGCAAGACCTAAATACCAGCCACCACGCTGCATGAATACATTACGGTCAAAGACTGCACCTAAGATGGTATTCAGACTGTTCTGGATAGATTGGCCCGAGAAGTCTGCGATGTTGACAGCAGGCGCTATCGGGAACCAGGTGTACAGGTCACGTAGAGTAATGGCACCACCTGGTAATACAGCATTACCAAAACGGAAACCATTTGCCATAGAAATGTCTACACCATTTTCCCAACCGGGTACGTTTCTTACATCTGCAACACTATCAGAGACGGACAGGATACCGTCAGCAATGAAGTTGTTCAGCGTGTCTTCCAGTACGTGATGTCTTAGCAGTAAGGTGTCGGTATAACCCACGACAGTGTCCAGGTCATCAACAAGCTGAAGGCCTTTTACTGCCGGATTAAGGAAACCGCCAGGCATGAAAGAATGACGTACAACGGTATTATCTGTTCCCGCAATAAAGTCTTCTTCTATAGCTGCAACCAGCTCTGCCATGGCAGGGTCTTCTGCAACAGACTCATCAACAGGAATCGCTTCCCAGCTAAAATCAGAGATGCGTCCACGGCTCATCTCAAGATCGAGACGGCCGACATACATATCACGATTGGTTTCAACAACGATCGCAGCGCCCCTGGCAAGCTGAAAACGTTCACGCCAGCTTAGTTTTTCTCCTGGTGTTGTTCTTGTGATCTTTCTCTTTGAAACCAGCAGGGCACCCAGTGTTACTTCGTGAGTGTGTGCAGAATACATCACGTCGATGTCTTTAAAGTTTTGTGCGATCTTGATGTTCTGCGGCAGACCAAGCTCAGACTGAACGACGATCAGTTCAGCACCAAGTCCTTTGACCGTTTCGATTATGCCAGGCAGTTCATCAACACCCTGAGTGAAGCGGAAGGTGATATTAAAGGCATCGGCCTGCTGCGGAACGATAGAGGCAGTAATACCGATAACGGCAATTTTTGTGCCGTTGCGTTCCAGCATCTTATAAGCTGGTAATACAGGTGTGCCGTGTAAAAATGCTGGCAGAGGGGCTGCATTATAAAGATTAGCCGCAACCGTCGTGAAGTTTGCTTTGATGACACCCATGCCTTCTGGCGTGTTGTTATTCGCTTGAGGCGGCAGGTTAGCACTTGTAAGTTCAACACATTTATAACCGCTAGCCACGTCAGTAAGGCCAGCGATAACAGGCACATCATCACAACTGAGATAGCTTGACATGGTACGGATATTGCCCGGCATGGTCGGCTTAGGGCCTGCTGCGGTAAAACGATTACGGAATACAGCCGCGCCATAACCGAAGTCCCAGTTACCCGGTGTGTAGACATCGATGCCAAAAGCATTCATCGGTATCATCATTGCATCGCCGACAGTGAACAGGGTTTCTGCACTGCCGTGAGTCAGGTCGCCTGCAGAGAGTAAGACAGCTTCGGAGTTGTCAGCACGGATGCCATCAACCACTGTTTTTAATCGAGCAAGACCGCCGGAACTGGCTGCTTCATATTCGCTGCCATCAGGATTTTTCATGATAGCTGCGTGTGGCACCAGTGTGCCGTGAAGATCACCCATCTCGATCAGTGTGATGATATCGTCGTCATCGGCAAAGGCTGGTGAGCTGATAGAGCCGATCGCAAGAGCGACCGATAGCAGGGTCTTACACCCCGTAAAAGCTTGTGACTTATGTTTCATTTTTATCCTCCACAATTTTTAATAATTTATGCCGGCCATAGTTTGTGACGGCTATAGGCCAGCGTCACTAATGTCGTTAATGATGAGGGGAAGACTAAAGATGCACGGTGATCCGGGGTATAGGGAAAATCCTTATAATCGTTGAGGTAAAGGCTTATTAGAAATTAATGATTTACTGTATTAGGTGTTAACGGATTGATTCTGTTACCTGGTGGGGTAGGCTGATATAATTAGTTTTTTATTTTCTCTGCGCTTTTTCTTGGATACACGATTACTCAGTAATAAAATCAATAAATGCATGTTGTGTGACGTGTTTCATTTTCGACGCCGTCTAAAAAAGATCAAGCAGGCAAAACAGGTCGATAAATCATCGCTCTCTCAGCTGGCAAAAGACATCGAGCGCTCCATAGCAACGGCCCTGTCGCGTAAACAAAACCTGCCGAAAATCACTTATCACGATGTTTTACCTATCGCCCAGAAAAGTGACCTCATCAAAAAGGCCATCCTGGAAAACCAGGTCACCATACTGTGTGGTGAGACCGGCTCGGGTAAAACCACACAGCTTCCCAAGATCTGCCTCGATATCGGCCTGGGGATCAGAGGAAAGATCGGCCATACACAGCCGCGCCGACTGGCCGCCC
>DAOVJH010000368.1 GCA_030673345.1 Pseudomonadota bacterium | reverse complement strand
GTCATCGTCTAATGCCGACCCCAAAATGAAAGCTGGTTCGACTTTTCATACTCTCAGGCGACCATAGGTGCAACTGCTGGCTATGGATAACCGCATAGGTATAAGTGCTCTCACCGACATTGCCCGTCTGGCTGCCACCGACCTTGCCCAATACGGATAATAACCTGCCTGGCCCATAAGTTGCCGGTTCAAGATAACCCGGATGCTTGATGATGAAACGCCCCAGCGGTTTGCTATCCAGTAATGGTCGGTAGGATGAATTGAGTGGATACGCCAGAATTTCGATCTGTGTCGAATCTTTCAGATTGCGGGTATCCAGGATGGTACCACCCCAGAGAGCGGTCTTATCACGTGTGAGCTCAAGTTCTGCAAGCACACTCTGCGGTGTCAGTGATGGATCGACCTGCCGGGTATCAAATGAAGGTTTGCTGGCACAGCCTGCCAGTAAGCTGATAACGATGATAAAAAGTAACCTGCTGATCATTGTTTAGATCCCTTGTCTTAATGGTGGCGGCGATACGGTGAGTAATAAGGATAATGCAACGGATAATAAAAAGGGTCATACAATGGATAAGCCGGGTAATCATAGTATGCAGGCTCAACCTTAACCGGCCATAAGTGATAGTGTTCTACTTTAATCAGCGGATATTCATAGGGGAACTCCCCTACCTTGCGCGTCTCAGTTCTTAGAATCTTTCCTGTTACGGTGATCTCTCGTTCTGGACTGTACACCAGAGGCTCTACGAATTCATCGATGATCGCGATAAAGCGCCCCGGACTGTGATCAGAACTCTGCGGTTTACCTTCTTTATTTAAAGGCAGCGCAATAATCGTCAGTTCGCTGGCATTATGTTTATTCTCTGTCTGCAGGATGACACCACCCCAGCGCACCTTCTGAGAAAGGTAGTCATCGACATGCTGATAAACCTGTTCAACAGCGGGACTGCCTTTAACCGGTTGTTTTATCTCAACGGGTATGTGAGCACCACAGGCAGAAAGCAACCCGGAAATCAGTATAGCTACAGCAGGTCTACTCACATGATTAATCGATTTTAAAAACAACATATCGCTCAGAAAAATTCAGAGAAAAAAGTCTACCAGATACCACCAATCATACAGATGTGGCCTTAACAATCAACATCACACCACTGACCATCAGTAGCGCACTGATGACCTGGTTAAATCGTTTTTGATCGATCTTGATGTGCAGGTGATGCCCCACGTACATACCCAGAAATAATACCGGCATTAAAATCGCTATCATCCATAGTACCTGTGAAGTAAATAGACCATTCAAGGCATAACCCGTCATACGCGCACCACCATCGACGAGAAAGATCATCGCGATGGTGGCACGAAACTGTGCCTTGTCCAACTGGCGCATTTTCAGATAGACCACATAAAATGGTCCGCCTGTACCAAACAGGGCACCGACCATACCACCACAGCTGCCCGCCAGTACTGCCCACTTACGGCCGCCGGCATGCACCGATAAAGGCAGTAACGAATAGATAGCGTACATCAGTACGAAAATACCCAGCGCCAGTATCAAGCTATTCGCATCGACATTCACCAGCAACCAGATAGCGATAACGATGCCGAGCAATGAGAACGGGATTAACGGCAGCATATCTGACCACGCCACCTGCTTTCTGAGGTGAAAGCTCTGCATCAGTGTCCCGCTATAACTCAACAGACCCAGCACAGGCACGACGAAGGTTAACGGGAACATAAAGGCGAGCAATGGAATAGCGATCAGACCGGAACCAAAGCCAGACAGACCTTTTACCGTGTAAGCGAGAAAGATAATCAGAACAGAGAAAACGATCTGTAGCGGCGTAAGCTGAAGTAAGTCAAGAATCATAAGGTGTGGGATTTTACAGAAAAACCCCGATGTATTCAGTCATCACAAAATACATTCTGTTCTTTTGTAGGAGCGCTTTGTAAAGCGCGATTATTAGCAGACGATCACCGTCGACCGTGTACTGATGCCAGTAGCCTAACCAGGACTAAAGCCCTTTAATCTTATCTAACATCGCCTGCGCATGTCCGTCGGCGGCAACACCATAGATCGCCTCAAGCAGAACACCGTCTTTATCGATAACAAAGGTGGAACGGACGATACCCATTTTTTTCACTCCGTTTTTTTCCTTTTCCTGCCAGACACCATAAGCATCACAGAGCTCTCCACTGGTATCAGCCAGCAGATCAACCTTCAGCCCGAACTTGTCGATAAACGCCTGATGACTGTCACAGCTGTCTTTACTGACACCGAGCACCACTGTATCTAATCGAGCAAACTCACTGGCCAGTTCTGTAAACTGGTTAGCTTCGATGGTACAGCCAGTGGTATCGTCTTTCGGATAAAAATACAGAACAATATTTTTATTGCCTCTGAAATCAGACAGATTGATTATTTCATTATGCTGGTTTGGCGTACTAAATGCAGGTGCTGTCTGCTTGTTCTCGAGCATGATCTGTTCTCTCCTCAGGATTTTCGACATGTTACCAATATTAGAAAGTTTGAACACTGACATGAGGTGTGGCTATT
>DAOVJH010000212.1 GCA_030673345.1 Pseudomonadota bacterium | reverse complement strand
TTTATTCATGTATTTATTTTGATACTGATACTTGTACTGGTGTTGATTCTGATTTTGATTCATCACCGTATGTTCTTCACGGTTTCGTGACTGAGCAAAATCAGCATCAGGTGTTTGCAGGTTAAACTCCGTACGAACACGGTCCTGAGTACGTGTCTGCGTTGCATCACCATCTTCCGCTCTTGCAGCCCCAATAGAAACTGCCATTAAAATAGCGATAGCCAAACCAGATAATTTATTAAATGTTCTCATCATATTTTTCCTCTATTGTTTTTAATGTGGGAACATTTCCCACGTGTTGTAATTATGCGTGGGAATTATTCCCACGTCAAGCACTTGTTAGACTTATCACCGGTAAATTGAGCCTTTATCGTATTTAAAGTTGATAGAGATCAATTTGCCGTTACTGATATAAAAGACATTAAAAAAGGCAGGCTGATCATAATGTTCAGCCTGCCTGCTTTGCACTGAATAACAGTGTTTACTTACATATTTACACCTTCACCATTCCACACGAAGCTACCCATCAGCAGGTTACCGCCAATATGTAACTTACTTACTTCCCAGCTATCCAGGTCAATCCTGAAGAAGTTTCCATCATGACTGGCAGCACTGTAGAAATATTTCATATCCAGACTCACGCCTGAGGTATGCGCCTGTGATTTGTAATCTGAAGAAGCGTTTTCAGCAACCTCAACATTTCTCACAAACTGATGGTTAATCGTATCGATCACCGTCATATAAGTTGAATTATGATTGGTGATGATTGCCTGATCGCGCATCGGCAGGAAAGTAGTATGGCCGGCACCTGCTCCCGAATCGACCATCGCAATGACTTCCATCGATGTTTTATCGATGACGAACACATGCCCTTCAGCAGATCCGATATAGATAGACTGGCCGTCTGGATGAAAATCAGCATGGTGCGAACCCATGGTGCTTATATCCAGGTTTTCAGGGTCAAAACCATGCAGATCGACCCGGCCTGTTTGCTTTAAAGAATTATGCTCGATGCGGAATCGAAGGACCCCTGGAGAAACCTGTTCATCCTGATTACCCTCGATAACAGCATAAAACACATTCTTCTCACCAAACTCAAGGGTTGATTCTGGCGGCTGAAAAATGTGGTGGATAGATGTCACAGTATCCAGTGATGACAACAGATCACCATCTCGGTTCCACAGCTGTACCTGGCGCCCGGCACGATCTAACATGAAGAAGTGATGATCACTTACCCACAGAGGGTGCCCGGTCGATAAAGAACCGCCAAAATCATGTGGTGTAGTCAGAACATTCTCACCGACGACTTTTGTCACCTTATCCATATCGGTACGAATAATACTGGTCATGGCTTTGTCACCACCAGAAACCAGTGATAACAAGGTATTGGCATTAAAGTTAGTCGAACGGGGTTTGTGCTGCAGGTCGATCTGACCATCATAATCCAGTGTATAGTTATCGACAACGGTTAATGATTCTGTCCTGCGAGTAAGCGCATAAGCTTTGTTTGTACCTTCCTGATCGATACCATAAGGGCCGTCACCCGTGCTTACGGTCCTCAGTAATGTCATATTATCGACATCGATAATCTGAACCACGTTGTTGTCCCAGTCACCATAATAGGCCAGATTTTCAACACCTTCTACATTGTCAGTAATGTATGCATCCTGATTCACATACCCTGGCTGTCGGTAGCCGTATGGGCCGTGGTTCCTATCGACTGTCTGCTTCTGCGCCAGATCCGTCGGGTTAATCAAAGCTGCTTTTTCTGCACTATCTACCGTCTCTTCACTAACGGTTTCCTCATTACATGCACTTAACCCCATGGCCAGTACGCTACTGAAACAGATGGCTGTTATCTGTCTTTTGTTTTTACCTGTCAGGCGCTTGATCATCCTGCTCAAATTAGAATTTTTCATAAATCACTCTTTAGGTTGATAATTGATATCATACGAAAACTACAAGTGGGAATAATTCCCACGGCGTAATAATATGTGGTAATATTTCCCACGTCAAGCTATAATCATGCAGAGACTTGACCTGAATCATCAATTTAAGCGGTAGAGACCACCTCTATGAAGAACGAAGAGCAGACATATAAATGAGCCAAAACGGATACAACAAAACACAGGCAGCCCTTGTCAAAGCGATTAACATGCTATGCAAGCCGCTGATTCGCCTGTTGATAGAGAAAGGTATTACCTTTCCCCAGTTTCGTGAATTGATGAAAGAACTCTATGTGGAAGTGGCGGATGAACACTTCTCACTGGATGACAAGAAACCCAGCGACAGCCGTATCTTCGTACTGACTGGCATACACCGAAAAGATATCAAACGCATACGGCAGCAGAACGAACAGGAAACTCAGCAGATCACCAGTTCTGCCTCTCTCAGTGGCGAGATCATCGCAAGATGGAGCAGCATGCCGGAATACCTGGATGATAAAGGCAAACCCAGACCGTTATTAAAAACCGGAAAAGGCAAAGAAGCCGGATTTGATCAGCTGGTGTCCAGCGTCAGCAAAGATGTCAGGTCGCGCGTTATCCTCGAAGAATGGCAACGCCTTAACATCGTGCGCTTAAAAGATGATTACGTCATTCTCAGCAGATCTGCTTTTGTTACCAACAAAGAATTCAAAGAGATGGCTTATTATCTCGGTCATAACGTTCACGACCACATGGCGAGCTGTGTCAACAATATACTCGAAGAAGGCGAACCTATGCTTGAACGCAGTGTTTATTACGCGTCTCTCACCGAAAACTCGGTAAATAAATTAAACGCCATTGCCAGTAAAAAGGGCAATGACTTACTACAGCATCTAAACAAACAGGCCATCAAGCTCTACGATGCAGACAAACATAAAGACGACGCAACCCACCGGATGCGTCTCGGTGTTTACTGGTACCAGGCACAGCTTGAAGCCGACTCTGATTCAAACAAGGCGTCTGAGCAATGAACAACATTTATCGAATAATCACTTTACTACTCGTTATCAGCATTGCTGCCTGTGTATCCGGCCAGGCCAACATGGTTGCAGCAAATGATGAGGATAAAGATATAGGGCTAGGCGGTACAGGCATGCTAGCTGACACCGGTGGTAACGGCCTTGGCGGCACCGGCATTATCGGAAAAATAACCGGTTATGGAAGCATATTCGTTAATGGCATCGAAGTTGAATATGACGGCGACACCGCTTTCACCATCGATGGTAAAACGGCTGCACCGCAGCAACTGGAAATCGGCGATGTTGTTGAAATACTCACCACTGATGCAAACAAGCACACCGAGGCACAGATAATTAACCTGCGGCACGAGGTCATTGGCGTAGTTGAATCGGTTGAACCGCATACTTACAGTTTTACCATTAACGGGCAAAGCATTATTCAGTCAATAGGGAAACCAGCCTTGCCGGAAGTCGGATCAACTGTTGCTGTCGCCGGTTTTCGAGTAAATGAGCAGACCATCTTATCTACCCGGGTAACACCTGCTGAAACCGGACAGGTTTTATTACGGACACGTACTGGCTTACCCTTTGCTACTGAAGCACAACGTTGGTTGATACAGACACACATACAGAATGATACAGCTACTTTCAAACACGCTGGTAAAACGCATGTCATCGCTCTGGATGAAAAAGGAAGCAAATCATTTAAAGATCGATTAGGAATTAAAATCCTGCAGTTACAACAATCATCAGAAGAAAAGCTTGAACTGGAGCAGGTTATTGAACAAAGCAGCATGCCGCGCGGCCGACGCACAATAAATCCTGTTCAACGACAGAATGGCAACGTACTGCAAAGAACGATACCTGGTTCCGGGTCAACATCTGGCCCCGGGGCAATGCCTGGTTCAGGATCAGCACCAACACGTATGAATGGCCAGCCAACAACAGGAAATCAGAACGGTCGGTGATAGATATATGGCCTGGAGCTGAGAGATGGGATGGCTGCAGTTGAGCCAA
>DAOVJH010000075.1 GCA_030673345.1 Pseudomonadota bacterium | reverse complement strand
TACATCGGTTTGGTTGCCCCGATGCATCGAAAGGCAGCCTCTATTTTTTCACTTGATCAGTCAACTGGCCGAACAAAAAAACGCCTGACGGGTATCAGGCGTGATAGCAGGCATATCCAATGCCAGAAACAGGTCTCAGAGAAAACGTTTATTTACGAAAGACACCTGCAAAATATACGATAAAGCCGATAGCTACAAGCGTAATGATGTGTTCAACATGAAGGAAACCGTGAATATCACCGTTTGGCAGGTGGCCAGTGTGAGCCAGTGCAGATGTTGAAACCAGTGATAATGCAGTCAATAATATTTTTTTCATCATTTCACCTTTACCTTAATAATTTCTTCACCATCCGGGTCAGTTAAATGTACCGCGCAGGCGAGACATGGGTCGAAGCTGTGAATGGTGCGCAGGATTTCCACGGGTTGTTTAACATCGTGCAAGGTATGATTGTCTTCAAGTGCTGCTTCATACGCGCCTGGCTGGCCTTTGCTGTCCCTTGGGCCGGCGTTCCAGGTGCTGGGTACAACCGCCTGATAATTTTTGATAGCTTCATCTTCGATAACGATCCAGTGTGCGAGACCGCCTCGGGGTGCTTCCATGAAACCAACACCTTGTGCGCTTTTTGGCCATGAAGAAGGTTCCCATAGAACTTCATTGAAGGTTCTGGTTTCACCGGCTTTGATATTAATGATTAGATCATCAAACCAGCCTTGCATGGCATCGGCAAATATTTTTGTTTCCAGTGTTCTTGCAGCGGTCCGTCCGAGTGTGGAGAATAGCGCTTCTACAGGAACATCCAGTTTGTTCAGTGTCATATTGACCAGTTCTTTGGTCTGATCATGCCCCGTTGCATACAGCATCAGCACACGCGCCAGCGGGCCGACCTCCATCGAGTTGCCTTTCCAGCGAGGTGATTTCAGCCATGAATAGGACTGGTCTACATCGAGGTGATCATAGGGTGGTTTGGGACCGGTGTAATTTAGACTGGTCTCACCATCATAAGGATGCAGGCCGGCGTCTTTACCGTTTTCATAGTCATACCATGAGTGAGAAACGTATTCCTGAATCTCTTCTGCCGCGTTCATGTCGACATCATGGATGGTGCTGAGGTCGCGATTTAAGATTGCGCCGGGTGGAATCATGAAACCTGAAACATCATCCATACCGTTAGAAGGGAAGTCACCGTAAGTCAGGAAGTTGCCGAGACCTTCGCCACGGCTGCCCCAGTCTTTGTAGTAACTGGCGATGGCTAAAGTGTCTGGCACATAAACCTGGTCGACAAAAGTTTTCATCTGGTTGATGATGTCCTGCACCTGCGACAGTTTTTTCATGTTGATGGCTGAGTCTGAATTTAAATCTATCGCGCAGGGTACGCCGCCAACAACAAAGTTAGGGTGTGGACTCTTGCCGCCGAAGATCGTGTGCAGACGTGCCACGTCACGCTGCCATGACAGGGCTTCGAGATAATGCGATACCGCCATCAGGTTTGCTTCTGGTGGCAATTTATAAGCAGGGTGTCCCCAGTAAGCCTTAGCGAAAATACCCAGCTGACCTGATTCAACAAAACCTTTCAGTTTCTTCTTCATATCAGCGAAGTAGCCGGGAGAAGATTTTGGATAGCTGCTTAATGACTGCGCAAGTTCTGATGTGGCTTTTGGATCAGCGCTTAACGCAGAGACAACATCGACCCAGTCCAGTGCATGCAGATGGTAAAAATGCATGACGTGATCATGGATGTACTGCGCGCCGCTCATCAGGTTACGGATCAGGTCAGCGTTTTTTGGAATCTTATAGTCCAGCGCATTTTCTACTGAACGGATAGAGGCGAGGCCATGCACCAATGTGCATACACCGCATATGCGCTGTGCAAATGCCCAGGCATCCCGCGGATCGCGTCCTTTGAGGATGGTCTCTATGCCGCGCACCATGGTACCGGATGAATAGGCTTTCTCGATCTTGTTGCCATTCATCTGGGCTTCGATGCGCAGGTGACCTTCGATCCGGGTAATCGGGTCAACTACAATTCTTTCGTTTTCACCTGATTCGCTCATGTTTATTCTCTCTTCTTATGAATTCTGTTTAAGCTGCCTGTATATAAAATTCGCTTATGATTTTAGATAGTCAGATAATATGCCGTACTGCCATTTGTTTTCTGAATGTTCCGGTATTTCACCGGAGTCATTGTCTATCAGTATGCTTGTCTGTGCCATTCTGCTGCTCATGGCCGCCTGCCATGCAGGACCGCCTGATTTTGATTGCCTGGCTGGTGTTACTGCCGCAACCGCTGCCCGGGCAACAAAGTAACCTGCCTGGTCAGTCCAGTTACCCTCAGCGCCGCAACGTGTGGAGCAGTCCATGATGGCGGATTTTGCTGATTTCAGTGCGTCTGATATCTCACCTTCTGACGCGCTGTTGTCCGTTGCAACTTTAACGGCACGTCTTACCCTGTCATCGTCGCTCAGTGCGAGTACATGTTCGACGAACATCGCTGCAACGGTTCTTTGCTGAGCCTCATCCAGGTCACTCAATGCCTGTCTGAATTCTGTGTCGTTGTTTATCTGACTCATTTCAATCGCTCCCCATATTTGAATCTTTATGGCCATTGCTTGATGTTTATGGCTTGATGACTACTCCGCCAGGTGTTCGGCAAGTGTTTCAGTTAAGCTCAACAGCGGAATATCCATGTTGTATTCTTCAAGTCCATCTTCGAGATGAATGCGGCAGTTTGAACAGGCACTGACAATAGCATCAGGTTTTATCTCATCGAGTTGATCTTTTTTGCGCTGGAAGACCTTGAGGCGAACCTCGTCTGCGCGTTCGTTAGAACTGACACCGCCGCCGGCACCGCAGCACCAGTTCATCTTGCCGTGATCGGGCATCTCAACAAAGTTATCAGAGAACATATCGATCAGCTTGCGTGGCTGCTCGATAACGCCGCCTCGACGTGAGATCTGGCAGGGGTCGTGATAGGTGAGACGCTGTGTTTCTTTACCGGTGATTTTCAAACGGCCGTCTTTGCGGAATTCATCCAGTATTTCCAGGATGTGGCGTACCTTGAAACTAAACGGTTTGCCGACCAGGTTAGGTCCTTCCCAGCGGATGGCCATGTAGGCATGGCCGCACTCAGGGCTGATGACGGTTTTAACTTTTAATTTTTCTGCAGCATCGACGATGCGCTGCACCAGTTCAGCGGCAATATCTGCAACGCCGATCTGGATACCGCTGTTGGTCGCTTCAAAAGCTTCGCTTGAGATAGTCCAGCTGACACCAGCCTTTGTAAATATCTTGGCGATGGCTCCGATGAATTCAGGGAAGTTCATGATCTCCATCGAAGATAATAACAGCATGTATTCCGCGCCTTCGACATCGAGTGGAATCTTCAGACCGGTATCTTTTTCGACGTGTTTGATCTGCGCCAGCAATGCAGGCAGTTTTACACCCATGGGACTGCCGATGGTGACCGCCCGTTTAGTGGCGCCGATCAAATCTTCCGGTGCATGACCGGCAGCTGCCATGCCTTCCCGTGTTTTTCGGATCAACAGTGCGATATCAATGCCCATCGGGCACACCATCGAGCAGCGGCCGCATAAGGTACAGTTGTCATAGACCCGCGTTTCCCATTTGGTCAGCATCTCTTCATCAACCTTTGCTGTCAGACCGAACATTTTTCCGACACGCCCCAGTAAGGTGTACTCTGATTTCCAGATGCGGCGCAGTGGTTCGGCTTTATGAATGGGGGTTGATGTTGGGCAACCTGTCTCTGTATAAAACAGACAGGCTTCAGAACATATGCCGCAATGTACGCAGCTGCTGAAGAATGATGCGACTGTTGAATCGACCTGTTCTTTCAGTGCATTAATGCCTTTTTCTAAAGAAGCACTCATGACTCAACTCCTCTGTATCCTGAAATGGCGCCGTTATACCAGCGTGATAAAACAAAAGTAAACGCATGCATCAGTTTGGTGAACGGTAAGATAACAAGTAATAACTCGACACTGAGTATGTGGATGGCGAGCAGCGATGGTGCGGTCATACCGATACGGTGAAAAGCGATATAGCCGGTGATCAGCGGCAGTATGGTAACGAGCCAGACGAGGAGGTCTTCCGTGTTCGTCAGAAACTTAAGTACCGTGTTACTCATACGATGGGCGAGCACTGCCAGCAGGGCAATGATCGTTACGACTGCTACGGCATCGACCACGGGTGTAGGTAACGATGGCCAGCTGAAACCGATTACATCTTTAAACATTAAAATGTGCGGTGCGAATAAGAATATCGTTACAAAAAGTCCTATATGAAAAATGTAACCTGCAACAATAGTAAACGTTGAACGCTGGAAGGTTCCTCTATCAGGGAATGATCTTGTAACAATTGTGCGAAGACCACCGCTCATCTCCGAACCTTTGGCTTCGGCAAGATTAGTTTTACGGCCCAACAATAAAATCTCGGCGAAACGAATGATAATGCCGGCGATAAAGATAACAACGGCAATCTGAAAACCTGGTCCGCGTACCCAGTTCAGGAACTCAATCTCAGTCATTATTCGGTCCTCGTTTTTTCATGATAGCGACTCTTAAATTTAAGGTTATTTTTCCAGATCATCTATCGTCGTTTTATTATGTGCTGCGACCGCACTGCTTTTTTTGTTCTTGTTCATCGCGCCCAGAGCAACACCTGCTGCCGCTGCACCGGCTACGGTATAGATAGCGGTCTGCGTTATGTTTTCAGTCGGCATGGAGAGTGACTTGTAGAAGCCGCCGCCATCCCAGAAATCAGGTTCGGAACAGCCAAGGCATGGGTGACCAGCTTCGATCGGCCAGCTGGTACCATCATTCCATTTGGTGGTGGCGCATGCGTTATAGGTCGTCGGACCTTTGCAGCCCAGCTTGTATAAACACCAGCCTTTTTTCGCGCCTTCATCATCAAAGGTTTCTGCGAACAGGCCTTTGTCATAGAAAGGTCTGCGATAACAGCGGTCATGAATGCTCTGCCCATAAAATACTTTTGGACGACCGATATGATCAAGTTCGGGAATAGTGCCGAAGGTTAAAAAGTGCATCAGTACACCGGTGATCACCACAGGGATAGGTGGGCAGCCGGGTACATTGATGATCGGTTTATCTTTGATCAGATCACCAACCGAAACGGCGCCGGTAGGATTTGGATCTGCGTGAGGTATACCGCCGTATGTTGCGCAAGTGCCAACAGCGATGATGGCGGCTGCGCCTTTGGCGGTCTCCATCAACATATCATAATTGCTGATGCCGGCTATCGTGGAGTAACCGGGGTTGTCCATCGGGATGGAACCATCGACGACTAGCAGATACTTGCCGTCATTTTCTTTCATCGCCGCTTCACGTGCTTCTTCAGCGGCATGTCCGGCCGCGGCCTGCAGCGTATGGTGATAATCCAGTGAGATAAAATCAAAGATCAGGCTCTCGATGGTAGCAGTATGTGCACGGGTGAGTGATTCAGTGCAGCCGGTGCATTCCTGAAACGATAACCAGATAACGGAAGGTCTCCTTGCACTCTCTAATGCGTGAGCAATTTTTGGAATCATCGCGGGTGACATCGCCATCATCGAAGCGGTCGCTGCGCAGAATTTCAGAAAGCTGCGACGCGAAACGCCCTGACTGCGTAACACTTCGCCCAATGTTTTATCAACACCGGTTTTATCAACACCGGAATTGTCCAGTAGAGTCTTATCTTTGTTATTTGTCATTCTTATTTCTCCGACGGTGAGACATCAGGTCTATGGATTATCCGCTAAGTCCAGGGTAAGACGGCTATAGGCTTCCATTACATCCTCTGTCTGTGAACAGAGGATCTCTGGCATGGTTGTAACTTCAATAAAACGGCTGATGATGTGCTGTTCATCATTGTAGTGTGTAACGATCCACACGCCTGCGTATTGTGTTTCGGTGACCTCGCTCAGACCCAGTGCATTGAGTTGTGCCTGAACTTCACCCTGGCCCAGCGTGTTTAAAATTTTCTCTTCTTCACCGGGTGCAAGTGGCAGGCTGCGCAGATCGATAATGGTCGTCCTGCCTGTTTCTATCAGGTTGTCCAACCCATGTTTAATCTCATTCAGCAATGGTTTTACATTATGTGTCAGGTCATCACCGACCTGAATATTGAATTGTACGCTTGTAGAATTGGACATGATTACCTCAAAACTCCACTGCCACTGTCAGAATAATCTTTCGGTGCTGAAGCATCTTGACCTGTGCTAACTTTCTGCCATTGGTTTATTAATTTCACCGCTTCAGTTACGGTTTCATCTAATGCGTTTTGAACGGCTGCTGTTGGCTCCATGCCCCAGACCATCTTGTCCGGCTGAATGCCGATCAATGCACGTTTTTCAGGAAGGTGATCTGTCAGGCGTGCGATATCCATCAGATCGATGAGTCCGACCTCATGTGCACTGCGTTTGGTCGTGCCAAGAAATTCATCCATTGCAGCACCGACAAAAACATTAACGGTGCCCGGGGGTTGATGCAGTTCAGTCGCATCAAAAACGATTAGATTGGTACAGTCTTCTATCCATACGGCGAGGGTGAAGCTGAGTGTGCCGCCATCGATGAAGTTTAAGTTTGGGCCATCTGGAAATAGATTGGCAGGCCATATATTAGGAATGGCTGATTGAAGGTGGTTGAGTGCGTGGATGCCCGCACCTTCGTCTGTGAGTAAGGTGTTGCCGATTCCAAGGATCAAAGTTTCATCACTGCTCATCGAGTTTCCTTGATAGTTTGTAAGTAACTTTTTATCAGCGTATCGTGCTACTCTTATTGACATATGTCAAATGGCTGATGGTTTTTCTAAAGTTACAATGACATCAACCTCTTTTTGGACAGCTTTATGTGCCTAGGTATACCCATGCAAATTAAATCCATCGATGGCTTCACAGCACACTGTGAGGCGAAAGGTGTAACGCGTGATGTCAGTCTGTTTATGATGCAGGATGATAAACTCGAAGTGGATGATTTCATCGTTGTA
>DAOVJH010000457.1 GCA_030673345.1 Pseudomonadota bacterium | reverse complement strand
TACTACTAGATAAACAGCGACTGTGTAGCGTCAGCTGATTCTTCGAAGTAAGTAGCCGCACCAACGAAGTCAACGCCGTCGATGAATACTGCAGGGTCGTGACCGAACAGCTCGACAGTCATCTGGCAGGCAAGGAATTTACATTCTGCTTCCTGGCAAAGTTCACGCAGTTCAGCAATTGATGCAACACCACAGTTACTGATAGTTTTCTTCATCAGGCTTGTGCAGATTGGGTCCATGAAAGGGATGTTCCACAATAAGTTTGGTACTTTAGGGCCGAAGTCGATCTTCTGTAACCACTTAGGACCAAATGGCATTTTCATTGGCATATCAGGTGCCGCAGTCGGTGTGATCTTAAGTTTGTTTGTATCTTTCAGTAGCAGGTTCAGGCCGTAGAAAGTAAAGAAGATAGATACTTCCATGCCCAGAGCGGCAGCAGTACTTGCAAGAATGAAAGGAGGATAAGCCCAGTCCAGGGTACCCTTTGTAGCAATAATGGTTAGTTTGCGATCAGCCATGTTTTTATCCTCAGTTTGATATTCGTATTTGTAATAATTCAGACAGTCTTCTGACTATGAGTAATTCAGAGGATATAACCATACTCCTAAAGCATCAGCTATTGCAAGCCTCTAAGGTGTTGTTTTTTATTGTTACGATTTGTATTTAATCTAAATAATGCCGTGATTTTGCTGCTTTTAAACGCTTTTCAGGTATTTATTCCAAAACGCGATAACTGTTATTCCGCAGGTAGTTTTCCAGTTCGGCAGTGTTTTTTATGGGGGGGTGGCAAGACGTGCCGCTGCATGGGTACGCGATGCTCTCTGTGTCAGCGGTCTTGCTGCTCAGTGAGGCGTGCGGTGTTTGCTCCGCAGGAATAGTATATACCAGAGTGAAAGGTAAATAATACTGCTGCTTGAGCGATGCCCATGTTTTTTCATCAGCAGGCTGGCTTCTTATTATGAGGGTATCGGGCGGCGTTAAAAACTCATTCAGTGCTGTTAGCAGTGCGCAGTGTGAGACCGGACTGTGGTTGATCGATGTCCATGCGGATCTGAAGCAGTTCTCTGCCGCATCTATATATTTCTGCTGTCCTGAAAGATAACCCAGGCGATTTAATGTGTAAGCCGCGATAGCATTGCCAGACGGGATGGCATCATCGCTGAAGTTTTTCAATCGTTGAATCAAGGATTCATGGTTGTGGCTGGTAAAATAAAAACCGCCGTAGCCGGTGTCTTCAAAGTCTGTCAGAAGTTTGTCGGCCAGTTCCAGTGTCCATGTATAGAGTTCGTTATCCCACTGGCTTTGCAATAACTCGAGTAAGCCATATATGAGAAAAGCGTAATCATCGATGTAGGCATTGAGTGTTGCTCGGCCGTCCTTGTAGTTCGCGAACAGTTTATTGTCCTGCCAGCAATGTGTCTTTATGAAATATGCGGCACGTGATGCAGAGGCAATGTATTCATCTTTTCCCAGCAGCCGGCCTGCGATCGACATGCCGTGAATCATCAGCCCGTTCCAGGCGCATAGTATCTTGGTATCGGTTTCCGGGTGTAGACGTTTTTCGCGCTGCTTGAACAGGGTTTGCCGGATTAACTGAAACTGCTGGTGCAGTTGTTCTGCATCCTGAGAGTTTTCTGCTGCCAATGCCGTCTCGCGCGTGTAACCGTGTAGATGCCAGCAACCCTCGAAGT
>DAOVJH010000219.1 GCA_030673345.1 Pseudomonadota bacterium | reverse complement strand
GCAGGCTGATGAAGAGATGGTAACCATCGAGACGGATACGGAAGAAGTTGGTATCCCGTTTAGCGCGCTAGAGAAAGCACGTGTGGTACCGGAATATTAGGAAATTTTTGCAAAATTTTATTGTCGTCCAATAAACGACGAATTATTCATAATAGTTAATATTTGAGGGTTTGAAATCATGAGCAAGGAAATTCTCTACGTTGCTGATGCCGTATCTAACGAAAAAGGCGTTGATAAAGAGATTATCTTTAAGGCTATCGAGTCTGCGCTTGCCACTGCGACACGTAAGAAAAACGGTAAAGACATCGAAGTCAGAGTTGATATCGATCGTGAAACCGGTGATTACGACACATTTCGCCGTTGGTTAGTAATCGAGAATGATGAACCCATGGAAAACCCATTGGGCGAAATTACGCTGGACGCGGCACAGATAGATGAGCCTGAGATGGAAGTAGGCGGTTATGTCGAAGAGCAGATCGAATCAGTAGAGTTCGGTCGTATTGCCGCGCAAACGGCGAAACAGGTCATCGTACAGAAAGTTCGTGAAGCTGAACGTGAACGTGATGTTGAAGCCTATCAGGATCAGGAAGGCACGCTCGTGATGGGCACGGTGAAACGTGTCGAACGCGGAAATGTCTATATGGATCTGGGTAACGGCGTTGAAGGTTTTATTCCTAAATCCGATATGATCCCCCGCGAAGCAGTACGCCCCGGTGACCGTCTGCGCGGTTATCTAAAAGAAGTCCGTTCAGAGCAGCGTGGCCCGCAGCTGTTTATCAGCCGTACAGCGCCTGAGTTCCTGGTCGAACTGTTCAAACTTGAAGTACCTGAAGTTGATCAGGGTATGCTCGATATACTGGGCGGTGCTCGTGACCCGGGTTCACGTGCAAAAATTTCTGTAAAAGGACTTGATAGCCGTATCGACCCTGTCGGTGCCTGTGTCGGTATGCGTGGTTCTCGTGTGCAGTCTGTGTCTAATGAGATAGGCGGTGAGCGTGTAGACATCATCTTGTGGAATGATGATCCTGCGCAGTTTGTGATCAATGCTATGTCACCTGCTGAAGTACTGTCTCTGGTCGTCGATGAAGAAGCAAACAGCATGAATATTGCTGTCGATGAAGATAAACTTGCCATGGCGATCGGCCGTGGTGGTCAAAATATCCGCCTCGCCAGTGAGCTGACCGGCTGGGTGCTCAATGTGATGACCGAGCAGGAAGCTGAAGCGAAAAGTTCGGAAGAGGGCGCCAAATACCTCGAAGTGTTTACTGATCACCTCGATGTTGATGCAGAGGTTGCTGAAATACTGGTTGCTGAAGGTTTCTCGACCATTGAAGAAGTTGCCTATGTGCCAGAGTCAGAATTATTAAACATCGAAGAATTTGATGAAGATATCGTTGCCGAGTTACGTAATCGTGCCAGTGATTACCTGTTGACGCAGGCGATCATGACAGAAGAGGTGCTCGAAAATAACAAGCCTCAGGAAGATCTGCTGACGATGGAAGGCATGGATATCGAGCTTGCTAATGCGCTGGCTGTAAAAGGCGTCTGTACGATGGAAGACCTTGCTGAGCAGGCCGTTGATGAATTAATGGAAATCGAAGGTATGGATGAAAAACGTGCGTCTGAATTAATTATGACGGCACGTGCTCCATGGTTTGCAGAAGCCGAAGCAAGCGAAGAAACAGCATCGGTAGAAGAAAAATAGAACGACTGATATATCACTGAGATTAAATACTGAGATAATACATGGCTGAAGTAACAGTAAAACAACTTGCAGGTGTCGTTGGCACACCGGTCGAACGTCTACTCGAACAGATAAAGGATGCGGGTCTGACAATTGATACGCCGGAATCATTGATTTCTGACGCGGATAAAATGACTCTGCTGGGTTACCTGAGAGGTCAGCATGGTAAGGATAGCAGTGTTGATGCCGCCAGCAAACCGCGAAAGATTGCACTGAAGCGTAAGTCTGTAAGCGAAGTTAAAGTCAGTGGCTCGGGCAGAAGCAAGGTTTCTATCGAAGTTCGTCGTAAGCGTACCATTTCGCGCCCCGTTGTTCAGGAAGAAGGTGAGGCAAAAACTGAATCATCAGAAACACCTGTAGAAATTACCGAATTAGAGAAATTGCGTGCTGAACAGGCGCGTCGTGAAGAAGCACGTGAGAGCGAAAGACAGTTAAAGAAAGAGCGTGCTGATAAACGTGAGCAGGAACAGCAGGCAGAAGATGCACGTCTTGCTGATGTGAAATCGAAGGCTGAGGAAGACGCCAGGGCTAGTGCGGAAGAAAAACCGGCACAAAAAGGAGCCGCTGCAGCAAAAGAAGCAGTGCATACACCTGATGAACTGCAGGCGCAGCAGGCTCGTGATGAGAAAGCTGTAACGAAAAAGCATAAGACCGAACATAAAGATAAAAGCACTTTATACGGCCGAAAACAATTACATGTCTCTACCGGACAAAGTGGCAGACGCCATAAGAAAAAAGGCAAGGTTGCGAGACGGTCGGCTTCAGCAGCAGACGCCAAGCATGGTTTTGAAGTGCCAGTCGATGCAATCGTACATGATGTGACTGTGCCCGATACCATCACTGTTGATGAGCTTGCCAAACGCATGTCGATGAAAGCGGGCGAACTCATCAAAACCCTGATGCAGATGGGCGTGATGGCGACTATCAACCAGGTGATCGATCAGGATACTGCGGTACTCGTGATCGAGGAACTGGGCCATAATCCGGTTGTCGTCAATGAAGATGACTATGAGAATGAGCTGCTGGCTCGTGATGTATCTGATCTGAAAGTAGAAGCGCGTCCGCCTGTGGTTACTATCATGGGTCACGTTGACCACGGCAAAACATCGCTGCTGGACTATATCCGTACTTCGAAAATCGCTGCTGGCGAAGCGGGCGGTATCACACAGCACATCGGTGCTTACCATGTAGATACTGATAAAGGCGTTATTACCTTTTTAGACACACCGGGACATGCTGCATTTACCAGCATGCGTGAGCGCGGTGCCAATGCGACTGATATCGTTATCATCGTGGTTGCTGCCGACGATGGCGTGATGCCACAGACCATCGAAGCCGTGCAGCACGCAAAAGCGGCAGAAGTGCCGATCATTATCGCGGTTAACAAGATGGATAAAGAAGGCGCAGATCCTGACCGCGTTAAAACAGAACTGGGCAATTATGAGATCATTCCCGAGGAGTGGGGTGGTGACAATATCTTCGTCAATGTATCAGCATTGACCGGTGAAGGTATCGATACTCTGCTGGATGCAATCTCGCTGCAGGCCGAACTGATGGAGCTGGAAGCAACACCAGAAGGGCTGGCTAAAGGCGTGGTACTGGAAGCATCGCTGGATAAAGGCCGTGGAGTTACTGCGACGGTACTGGTACAGGAAGGCACGGTCAAAAAAGGCGACATCATGCTTGCCGGTGAAGATTTCGGCCGTGTGCGAGCCATGTTTGACGAATTCGGCCACAGCATCGAGTCTGCTGGCCCATCGATGCCGGCTGTCGTTATCGGTTTATCTAATACGCCGAATGCTGGTGACGAGATGCAGGTACTGGCGGATGAACGTACTGCCAGAGAAGTATCACAAAATCGTCAGAACAAAGCGCGAGATATGCGTCTGGCAACGCAACAGGCAAATAAACTGGAATCCATGTTCGAACAGATGGAGGCCGGCGAGGTCAAGAAACTGAATGTCCTGCTGAAAGCTGATGTGCAGGGTACCTTACATGCTATCAGTGATTCACTGATGAAATTAGCGGCTGATAACGATGAAGTCGATGTGCGTATCGTCGGTTCTGGTGTCGGCGGTATCAATGAAACAGATATCAGTCTGGCATCTGCGTCAGACGCTATCGTGATC
>DAOVJH010000019.1 GCA_030673345.1 Pseudomonadota bacterium | reverse complement strand
GGCGCATAAAGAGAGATAAAGATGGGTCAAAAAGTACATCCAGTAGGTATTCGTTTAGGTATTTCAGCAGATTGGAATGCGAAGTGGTATGCATCAACAAAGGATTTTCCAGATCTTTTAAATGCTGATATTAAAGTTCGTGAACATCTGCATAAGAAACTGGCCAATGCCAACGTGAGCCGTATACAGATTGAGCGTCCTACAGGATCAGCGAATATCACTATCCATACTGCGCGTCCTGGTGTCGTCATCGGTAAGAAGGGTGCAGACATCGAGATCCTGCGTCGTGATGTAGCAAAGATTATCGGTTTGCACATCAACAGCGTGAAAGTGAATATCGAAGAGATTCGCAAGCCTGAGCTTGATGCGAAACTGGTTGCTGAAAGCATCGCGCAACAGCTCGAACGTCGTGTGATGTTCAGACGTGCGATGAAACGTGCGATTCAGAACACCATGCGTATGGGTGCACAAGGTATCAAGATCAAGATCGGTGGTCGTTTGAACGGTGCTGAAATTGCTCGTAGCGAAATGTATCACGAAGGTCGCGTACCATTGCATACATTACGTGCTGATATCGATTACGGTACACATGAAGCATTAACAACATACGGTATTTTAGGTATTAAAGTCTGGATCTATAAAGGCGAAATTTTTGATCTTTATAAAGAGCTTGATACTAAAGACGCAGGCCAGAAAGCTGCTGGGTCTGGCGCTGGCGCTGGTGCGGGTAAGTAACCCAAACCACCGACATAAATAGAGGATAAGAAACGTGTTACAACCAAAGCGTACAAAATTTCGCAAAATGTTCAAAGGCAAGAACCGTGGTCTTGCACAAAACGGCAATAAGATCAGTTTTGGTGAATTTGGATTGAAAGCAACAGAACGTGGTCGTGTATCTGCTCGTCAGATCGAGGCAGCTCGTCGCGCCATGACACGTAAAGTAAAACGTAACGGTAAGATCTGGATTCGGATCTTTCCAGATGTGCCTATATCAAGTAAACCTCTTGAGGTTCGTATGGGTAAAGGAAAGGGTAACGTGGACTATTGGTGTTCCAAGGTTCAGCCAGGTACCGTCTTATATGAGATGGAAGGTGTATCTGAAGAGCTGGCACGTGAAGCTTTCCGTCTGGCGGCAAACAAGTTGCCTATTAAAACAACTTTTGTAATACGCGCGGTGATGTAATGGCTACTGCTCAAGAATATAGAAAGATGTCTGAAAAAGACTTAAATACTGAATTGTTAAATCTGCGTCGCGAACAGTTTAATCTGCGCATGCAGTTGGGATCAGGTAATACACCGAAGATCCATCGTTTCAGTGTTGTGCGCCATGATATCGCACGTATTAAAACTGTATTGACTGAGATGGCTCAGCCCAGGCAGTCAGAAACTAAGAAAGGTGATTCATAATGACCGGTGTTGAAACACAAGCGGCTGCAACCCAGGTTGGAACTAAGCGAACGTTGCAAGGCGTGGTTACAAGCAATGCAGGTGATAAGTCTGCAACCATCATGATCGAGCGTCGTATTAAACATCCTATCTATGGAAAGTTTATCAAACGTTCTACCAAGATACGCCTTCATGATGAAGCAAATGAATGTAATAAAGGCGACACGATCCTGATAGAAGAGTGTCGTCCAATGTCCAAGACTAAGTCCTGGAAACTTGTAAAAATTGTTGAAAAAGCTCCTGAGCTTTAATTGCCGCAATTACTAACAACTGGCAATTTAATTATTAGGCGCAAGAGTAAGGTATAGACCATGATACAAATGCAAACTATTTTGAACTCCGCTGATAACAGTGGTGCACGCAGTATGATGTGTATCAAAGTATTGGGTGGTTCGCACCGTCGTTATGCAAGAGTTGGTGATGTCATCAAAGTAAGTATTAAAGATGCTATCCCACGCGGTAAAGTGAAAAAAGGTGAAGTTTATAATGCAGTCGTAGTACGCACCAGAAAAGGTGTTCGTCGCCCCGATGGTTCATCTATACGTTTTGATACAAATGCTGCAGTTATTTTGAATGCTAACTTACAGCCTATCGGAACACGTATTTTTGGCCCGGTCACACGTGAACTGCGTAATGAGAAGTTCATGAAGATCGTATCACTGGCACCTGAAGTATTATAAAGGCACAAGATAATGAAACGTATTAAAAAAGGTGATCAGGTCATCGTCATAACCGGCAAAGATAAAGGTCGTCAGGGTACTGTACTAACAGCTGCTGAAGATACTATCCTGGTTGAAACGGTGAACATGGTTAAGAAACACGCTAAAGCTAATCCGATGGCGGGTGTTGAAGGTGGAATCATCGAAAAAGAGATGCCTATGTCAATCTCTAACGTGATGCTATTTAACCCGATGACTAATAAAGGCGATCGAGTTGGTTTTAAAACGTTAGAAGACGGACGTAAAGTTCGTTACTTCAAGTCAAACGGCGAAGTCGTAGACGTCTAAGGTTCAATTAGGTAAAGAAGAAGTCATGTCAAGATTACAAGAATATTATCGTGGTACGATCATTAAGAATTTAATGGCAACGGGTGCATACAAAAATGTAATGGATGTACCACGTATTACAAAGATCACTATAAACATGGGTTTAGGTGAAGCTATTGGTGACAAAAAAGTATTAGAGAATGCTTTAGGTGATATGGAAAAGATCACCGGTCAAAAACCAGTAACTACCCTGGCACGTAAATCAGTCGCATCTTTTAAAGTGCGTGATGGTTACCCGATCGGTTGTAAAGTGACTTTACGCCGTGAGCAGATGTATGAGTTTCTTGATCGTCTGGTCAGTATCTCGATACCACGTGTTCGAGATTTCCGTGGCCTTAATCCGAAGTCTTTTGACGGACGTGGCAATTACAACATGGGTGTTAAGGAACAGATTATCTTTCCTGAGATCGAGTACGAAAAAATAGATGTTATCCGTGGTATGGATATCTGTATTACGACAACTGCAAAAGACAACGAAAGTGGTCTGGCATTGTTGAAAGAATTTAATTTCCCTTTCAAAGGCGAAAGCAAGCAGGGCAGTAAATAACATATGGCTAAGAAATCAATGGTTGCACGCGAGCACAAACGTACTCGCCTCGTAGAACAATACGCTGCAAAACGCGCTAAGTATAAAGCTGTACTTCTCGATCAGAACGCAAGTTTTGATGAAAAGATGGAAGCGCAGCGTCAACTGCAGACATTGCCCAGGGATTCTAGTCGTTCACGTGGACGTAACCGTTGCCGTATAACTGGCCGTCCACACGGCGTATTCCGCAAGTTCGGTCTATGTAGAAACAAATTACGTGAAGCTGCAATGCGTGGCGACATTCCTGGCCTCGTTAAGGCTAGTTGGTAGAGGTATTCCATTATGATGACAGATCCTATAGCAGATATGCTTACACGTGTTCGTAACGCGCAAGCCGCATCGAAATTCGATGTCGCTATGCCATCTTCTAAGTTGAAGAATGCGATCGCAAAAGTATTACAGGACGAAGGTTATATTGCTGGTTTTTCAGACGACGGTGCAGTTAAGCCTACTCTGACAATCACCCTGAAGTATCACGATGGCCGTCCGGTTATCGACGAGCTAAAGCGTGTTAGTCGTCCTGGTCTGAGAATATACAAGAACAAAAACGAACTACCGAAAATCTTAAATGGTTTAGGTGTTGCCATAGTATCTACCTCTGCAGGTGTGATGAGCGATCGCGAAGCACGTGCGACTGGTCGTGGTGGCGAGATTCTTTGTACCGTCTATTGATAATAGATTATTAATTAAAACGAATTTATATATAGAGTAAAACAATGTCACGTATTGCTAAAAAACCGGTCGAACTGGTATCTGGTGCTGAAGTTAATGTCAGTGGTCAGACAATTACTGCAAAAGGCAAAGTTGGTAACCTGTCAATGGAATTGCACGACACTGTAAGTGTTAAGCAGGAAGACGGCGTGCTTACATTTTCGCCTAATGATGATTCAAAAGGCAGCATGGCGATGGCTGGAACAATGCGTTCACTGGCCAACAACATGGTCGTCGGTGTTACTGAAGGCTTCAGCAAGCAGTTACAGCTGATCGGCGTGGGTTACAGAGCGCAGATGCAGGGCAACGTGCTTGACCTGTCATTAGGTTTTTCACACCCGGTTAAGTATGCGATACCTGAAGGTATTAAAATTGAAACACCAAGCCAGACAGAGATAAATGTGTCAGGCGCTGACAAACAGAAAGTTGGTCAGGTGTGTGCAGAAATTAGAGCTTATCGTCCACCAGAGCCATACAAAGGTAAAGGTGTGAGATATACTGACGAACGTGTAATACGTAAAGAAGCGAAGAAAAAATAAGTAGCGCAAGAAATAATAGTTAGGTTTATTAAGATGATATCTAAAAAAACAAATAGAATGCGCCGTGCAAAAAGAACACGCGCAAAAATAAGTGAACTTGGCGCGCATCGCTTAACTGTTCACCGTACACCTCGTCATATATATGCACAGGTAATTACACCGGATGGCAGTAAAGTAATCGCATCTGCATCTACAGTGCAAAAAGCTATTTCTGGTGATGCAAAATACACAGGTAACGCTGATGCAGCATCACTGGTTGGTAAAGCGATCGCCGAAAAAGCAAAATCTGCAGGTGTTACATCTGTCGCATTTGATCGTTCAGGTTTTCGTTACCACGGTCGCGTTAAAGCATTAGCAGACGCAGCACGTGAAGGTGGTCTGGAATTCTAGCGTTATATCTAGGGTTACTGACACAACGATTTAAATTATAAGCATTAAAGATTGCATTAAAGATTGCATCAAAGTTTAAAAACACAGGGTTAAAGCATGGCACATCAAGATAATTCAGCAAAAGATGACTTCATTGAAAAATTAGTTGCTGTTAATCGTGTAGCAAAAGTAGTAAAAGGCGGTCGCCAATTTGGTTTTACTGCACTGACAGTTGTTGGTGATGGTAACGGCACGATCGGTTTTGGTTACGGTAAAGCGAAAGAAGTACCGCTGGCTATTCAAAAAGCAATGGATAAAGCACGTAAGAACATGAAAGCTGTGCCTCTTAAAGGTGATACATTACAGCACGCTATAACAGGTATTCATGGTGCGGCTAATGTATACATGCAACCGGCATCAGATGGTACCGGTATTATTGCAGGTGGTGCGATGCGTGCAGTATTTGAAGCGGTCGGCGTGAAAAACGTACTGGCTAAAATCAATGGTACACGTAATCCGGTAAATGTTGTTCGCGCAACGATCAACGGTCTTTCATCGATGTCATCACCCGATTATGTCGCAGCAAAACGCGGCAAAAAAGTTGAAGAAATACTAGGTTAATTGGAACCGCTTAATAGATCCAGGTAGATAGGCTCATGGCTAGTAAAGAATTAAAAGTTACGCTTAAAAAAAGCACGATCGGTCGCTTAAAGTCACATAAGGCTTGTGCGCGCGGTTTAGGTTTATTACGTACACATCACTGTGTCACCGTTCAGGATACACCTGAAAACCGTGGCATGATTCACAAGATTTATTACATGGTTAACGTTGAGGAAGCGAAATAATGACTAACAGCATGCATTTAAATACGCTTTCTCCTGCAGCTGGTAGCAAGAAAAATGCTAAACGCGTAGGTCGCGGTATCGGTTCTGGCACTGGTAAGACTTGTGGCCGTGGTCATAAAGGTCAAAAGTCACGTTCAGGCGGATTCACCAAAGTTGGTTTTGAAGGTGGTCAGATGCCTTTACAGCGCCGTCTGCCTAAAGTTGGTTTTGCTTCACGTTCAGCAAAATTGAGTGCAGAAGTACGTCTGTACGAACTGACTAAGATTGATGCTGATGTTATCGATCTGGCAGCATTGATAAAAGCGGACATCGTGCCTGCGATGACTCAGAAAGCAAAAGTCATCGCATCAGGTGAGATTTCAAAAGCCGTGAACCTGAAAGGTATCAAAGTAACACCGGGTGCACGTAAAGCGATTGAAGCCGCTGGTGGCAAAATCGAGGGTGCGGAATAAAGGATACTCACTCGTAGGTGAGTAACAGCGGTAATTATAAATGGCAGGTAATCCTAATTTTTCGGAACTTAAGCAACGCATCTTATTTGTAATAGGTGCATTGATTGTTTTTCGTATAGGAACGTTTATTCCTGTACCAGGTATTGATCCAACTGTGCTGTCGGCATTATTCGATCAGCAAAAAGGCAGTATCCTGGGTGTATTTAATATGTTTTCAGGTGGCGCGCTTAGCCGTATGTCGCTGTTTGCATTAGGTATCATGCCTTATATTTCGGCATCGATTATCATGCAGCTGCTGGCAGTTACCGTGCCTACACTGGAACAACTGAAAAAAGAAGGTGAGCCAGGACGCCGTAAGATAGCGATGTACACCCGCTACTTCACCCTGGTACTGGCGACTTTCCAGTCGATCGGTATTTCGGTTGCGCTACAGGGGCAGTCAATAGGCGCGCAACCGCTGGTGATGAACCCGGGTACGAGTTTTATCTTTACCTCTGCCGTTACTTTAGTGACCGGCACCATGTTTTTAATGTGGTTGGGCGAACAGGTAACAGAACGTGGTATTGGTAATGGTATATCCATTATCATCTTCGCTGGTATCGTTGCAGGTCTGCCATCTGCTGTCGGTGGCACGCTGGAACTGGTGAGAACCGGTGAGTTACACACTCTGGCAATCATCGTACTGTTTGTACTGGCAGTTGCAGTAACTGCATTTGTTGTGTTCATCGAAAGAGGGCAGCGGCGCATTACGGTCAACTATGCGAAGAAGCAGCAGGGACGTCGTTTATACCAGGCGCAGAGCAGCCATCTGCCGCTGAAGCTGAATATGGCAGGTGTTATTCCGCCGATTTTTGCTTCGAGTATTATTTTATTCCCGGCTACGATGGCTAGCTGGACTGGTCAGACAGAGGGAATGGAGTGGTTGTCAGATATCGCGGCGAAGATATCACCGGGACAGCCGATTTACATAATTTTATTCGCTGTAGCGATCATATTTTTCTGCTTCTTCTATACAGCATTGCAGTTTAATGCACGTGATACGGCAGATAATTTGAAGAAAGGCGGTGCGTTTGTTCCAGGGATTCGTCCAGGTGAGCAGACAGCTAAATATATTGACAAGGTAATGACAAGGCTGACGTTTGTCGGCGCGATGTACATAACATCCGTTTGTCTATTACCAGAATTTTTGATTTTGTACTGGAACGTTCCATTTTATTTTGGCGGTACGTCTTTATTGATTATCGTTGTCGTAGTGATGGATTTCATGGCGCAGATACAGTCGCACCTGATGTCGCACCAGTATGAAGGTATTATGAAAAAAGCGAATCTTGACGGATATAAACGATAAGTTCGAACGTTAAGTTAGTATTATTGAAGCTTGAAACAGGGTTAAGAAAATGAAAGTACGTGCATCTGTAAAGAAAATGTGTCGCAACTGTAAAATCGTTAAACGCAGCGGTGTCGTGCGTGTGATCTGTACTGATCCTCGCCATAAGCAACGCCAGGGATAAGCAGATTTAGGCCGGTTTTCTGGCTGACGTACTCCTATTGATTTAGGCCCATATTATTAGTAAAATTGCGCGCTTTGTCGCAAATAAACGGTAACAACCGCACGGTAACAAAAATGGCTCGTATTGCAGGTATAAATATTCCACAAAATAAGCACACGGTGATTGGCTTAAGACACATCTATGGCATCGGTCAGACCCGTGCCCAGCAGATCTGTGCGTCATCTGGTATTGCTGAAAATGCAAAGATTGGCGAACTCTCTGAAGAGCAGCTGGAAACACTGCGTACAGAAGTCGGTAAATACTCTGTCGAGGGTGATCTGCGCCGTGAAGTTTCGATGAGCATCAAGCGTCTGATGGACCTGGGTTGCTACCGTGGTATCCGTCATCGTCGTGGTCTGCCATTACGTGGACAACGTACGAAAACAAATGCACGCACACGTAAAGGTCCACGTCGACCTATAACAAGATAATTTAAAGTAGAGTATTCACATGGCGAATCCTGAAACAAAGAAAAAGATAAAACGTACCGTTGTTGATGGTGTTGCACACGTTTATGCAACATTTAACAATACTATAATCACTATCACTGACCGTCAGGGTAACACTCTGTCATGGGCGACATCGGGTGGTTCTGGTTTCCGTGGTTCACGTAAGAGTACACCATTCGCTGCGCAGATTGCTGCAGAGCGTGCTGGTACACGTGCAAAAGATTTCGGCATGAAAAGTCTGGAAGTCCTGGTTCGTGGACCTGGCCCTGGCCGTGAATCAGCGATACGTTCACTGAACAACGCCGGCTTCAAGATTACGAATATTTCTGATGTAACACCAATTCCACACAACGGCTGTCGTCCACCTAAACGTCGTCGCGTTTAGTACGAGCACTTAGGTACTAGAAACAAGAGAATTTTATGGCTAAATATACTGGACCAAAATGTAAACTCAGCCGTCGTGAAGGCGTTGATTTAGAACTTAAATCATCTTTACGTCCGCTCGATAGCAAATGCAAACTTGACCAGGTACCTGGACAACATGGTGCCCGTCGTACTCGACTGTCTGACTATGCATTGCAGCTACGTGAAAAACAAAAAGTACGTCGCATCTACGGTGTTCTTGAGAAGCAATTCCGCAATTACTACAAAGAAGCTGCGCGTCTGAAAGGCTCAACCGGTGAGAACCTGTTACAGCTTCTAGAGCGCCGCCTTGATAATGTGGTCTACCGTTCTGGTTTCGGCTCTACACGTGCCGAAGCAAGACAGATGGTCAATCACAAATCTATCATGGTAAACAATGTGGTCGTTAATATCCCTTCTTACCAGGTGAAAGCTAACGACGTTATCACTATCCGTGAGAAAGCGAAAAAACAAACACGTATCGCCGATTCAATGAATATGGCTAAAGCAAATGGTATCGTCGAGTGGATCACTCTTGATGACTCTAAGCTTGAAGCTACGTATAAAAATATTCCTGAACGTGCTGATCTGTCTGCAGACATCAACGAACAGTTAATCGTCGAACTTTATTCTAAGTAGTGGAGCATATATTACATGTCAGCGACAGATGAACTTCTTACACCGCGTACTATCAACGTACAGTCTTATAGTGAAACTCACGCTAAAGTTGCATTAGAACCGCTGGAACGTGGTTTTGGTCATACGCTGGGTAATGCTCTGCGCAGGATCCTGCTGTCTTCTATCGAAGGTAGTGCGATCGTCGAAGCACAGATCGAAAATGTTGTACATGAATACAGTACTTTAGAAGGTGTACAGGAAGACGTACTCGAAATCCTGCTGAACCTGAAAGGTGTAGCTCTGATCATGCACGCTAACGATGAGCAGACAATCACAATCAGTAAATCAGGTGCTGGTGTTGTTACAGCTGGCGATATCGAAACGGGTCACGACGTAGAGATCGTAAATCCTGACCACGTTATCGCTAATGTGAATTCTGATGGTGTTTTAAACATCACCATGAAAGTAGCGAAAGGCCGTGGTTATCAGCCATCGAATGCCCGTAATGTAGATGCTGAGTCAGCAACTATCGGCAGCCTGCAACTGGATGCTTCATACAGCCCGATTCGCCGTGTTTCATACAATGTCGAAAGTGCACGTGTTGCTCAGAGTACAAATCTGGACAAACTGATCATCGATCTGCAGACAAACGGCACCGTTGATCCTGAAGAAGCGATCCGTACAGCGGCTACTATCCTGCAAGCTCAGTTATCATCTTTTGTTAACCTGCAGAGCATGGAAGACGAAGTTGCTGAAGACGAAGAAGCAGATATCGATCCAATTTTATTGCGCCCTGTTGATGAGCTTGAGTTAACAGTCCGTTCAGCTAACTGTCTGAAAGCAGAAAACATCTACTACATCGGTGATCTTATCCAACGCACAGAAGTTGAGTTATTAAGAACACCAAACCTGGGCAAGAAATCTCTAACAGAGATTAAAGATGTTCTTGCTTCTCATGGTTTGTCACTGGGTATTCAGTTAGAGAACTGGCCACCAGCGTCAATTCGTGAAAAAGAAGAAGCAGCAGCAAGTTAATTATTTTAAGCAAATTGCTTAGTACAGAATTAGAGATAAAGGTTATAAGTCATGCGCCACAGCAAATCGGGTCGTAAATTAAATCGTAACAGCAGTCATCGTAAAGCTATGTTTAGCAATATGGCTAACTCACTGTTCGATCATGAAATCATCAAAACTACTTTGCCAAAAGCAAAAGAGTTACGTCGTGTCGCCGAGCCTCTGATCACTCTTGCTAAGAGCGATTCAGTAGCTAACCGCCGTTCAGCTTTTTCAAGTATGCGCGATAAAGAGATGGTTGGTAAATTATTTAATGAGCTGGCGCCACGTTATAAAGATCGTCCTGGCGGTTACACAAGAATCATGAAGTGTGGCTTCCGTTCAGGTGATGCAGCGCCGATGGCTTACATCGAACTGGTCGACCGTCCTGAAGACGCGATTGCGGAAGACGCTGAGTAATCACTCAGAAGTAAGTTATAAAAAAACCAGCTTTAAGCTGGTTTTTTTTCGTCCTTAAAGAATTCTCAGATGAGAATGCTGTCCTAACCAGTAATGCCTCCTGCTCAACACCAACGATAGAAATCAAATTCTAAAAAGGTATCACCATGAAATATCTATCTCTGCTTGTCATCCTTGTGTCCTGCTGGGCTTCTTCCGCATTTGCTGGTGAAGCAGATGTGCTTGAAGTTAAGATAAAAGGGACCAGTAAGAATACATACAGCTTTACTGTTACTGTCTTACATGAAGATACCGGCTGGGATCATTATGCTAATAAATGGGACATCGTTGATGAAAAAGGAAACGTCATAGGTACCAGGGTCCTTCATCACCCCCACGTTGCAGAGCAGCCATTTAGTCGAAGTCTTTCCGGCGTCAAAATCCCGCAACACATAAAATCGGTCACCGTTCGTGCGCATGACTCGATCCATGAATACGGTGGTAAGACTTTTAGCCTCGCGCTGCCTTAAGGGCAGTTAATAGCGGTGTTGTTGGCGATCACCAGCCAGATATCAGGATGATGAAGTAGCGTTCGAAGTCATCGACGTATTCATCTAGTTCTTCATAAGTATCGACGCCGTCACCATCGATATTGATTTCTTTTAACTCGATTGTGTGGCCGTTTTCGTTCACCAGGGTTTTTAGTGCCTGGTAGTTTTCTGTCATCTTGATACTGTTGCAGGACACCAGGCTGAACTGTGACAGTTCCAGCCGTTTGCCGGCTTTATCTTTGAGCGTGTACTGGATGTAACCCAGTGAGTCCGCTGCGGGGTTTAATGC
>DAOVJH010000244.1 GCA_030673345.1 Pseudomonadota bacterium | reverse complement strand
CGTACTTACATGCGTCTTTTGCTTTCTGCGCATCGTCCGTACCGATCATGCCTGGCTCTAATACATAACGTTTTGGCATTGCCATGTTATGTGCAAGATAAGCACCTTTGTGTTTGTTCATGTTGTAGTTATGCTCATCATCAAACTCAGCTTCAACTGCGTCGCCACAAGCGCCACAAGCAGTACAGTTTGCATTCACATAACGCGGGCTTATCTTCACAGATGCTGTGTAATTGCCAGCCTCACCTTGAAGGTCAGTTACTTCCGCCATGGTCAGAACAGTGATGTTCTTGTTTGCCGCCATACGGCGCTGGTTGATTTCCAGACCACAGGTCGGGAAACACAACTTAGGGAAGTATTTGTATAATTTGGTTACTCGACCACCGACTGAGGGTGTCTTTTCGATAACAATTACCTGTTTGCCGACTTCTGCAGCTTCTAAAGCAGCTGTCATGCCGCTAATGCCACCGCCAACAACCAGTATTGTCTGATTAGTTGCAACTATGTCCGACATCTTATTCCTCCGAAGGATTTGTGTCAGTTTGAAAGCCCTGGAAAAGTCACCTTAAAATCAATAACTTAACCGGATAAATATTTTTTATAACCGCGTCAGAAAACTAGCCCTGACGCGTGGAGTGCGTATCATACATGTTTCATGTAATTTTCTCTATAAAATAGGCGAAAATCAGTGCTATGGTTGTTGTATGTTTGGATAAGTTTTTTTTATGGGCAATAAACAAACGCCGCTGGCAAATGAACACAAAACCGGTCCGTAGGAGCGGTTTGTAAACCGCGATTACACGCTTATACAGGGCCTGCAACACTGCAAGAAAAAACCATCACTCAAACTAAAATTCCGTGAAATAATCTGGCTTATGGTTATACCTTTCCCGTTCTGGCTTCGCGGATTACAATCCGCTCCTACCAACAAGACTCTCCCTGTGGAGCAATTACTCCGATGAATAAAGAAATTAATCCATGCCCCTGTAACAGCGCAAAACCTTTCAAAGACTGTTGCCAGCCTTATCTCGAACGGGTTACAAATGCGCCGACAGCAGAAGCCTTAATGCGTTCGCGTTACACCGCTTTCGTCCTGAAAAATGAAGCGTATTTAAGGTATAGCTGGCATCCGGATAATTGCCCCTCTGTCATGCATCTAAATGACGATACCAGGTGGTTAGGACTCAAGATTATTAGAACAAGTGCCGGCGGCATTGATGACGATACAGGTGAAGTTGAGTTTATTGCGCGATCAAAACGCAATGGCAAAGCCAGCCGTTTACATGAAACCAGCCGCTTTACACGGTTTAAAGACCGCTGGGTTTATATTGATGGTACACAGCCGGACTGACCTTACTGAGCACTGGCTGAAGTGATCACCGGAACAAGTTTTATAGTAATCTGATTATTAAGCTGAGCGGTACTGTTCCATGTACCCGCCGTTACTTCCGCTACCAGTTCCGGATATTTAACCAGTTCTATACTGCGCGACAGGCTGACGACCTCGATCAATACCTCGTCACTGGCACCATTGATATAAACCAGATAGTTGGCAAAAGCGACCGATTGATGTGTCGACGGGTCATCACCCGGCTGCAAATTATTGCCGATATATTCACATTCAGTAACCGGCAGATTACTGTCTGCCAACCGGTAGATGCCTGTCTCATCGCTGATCATACAAAATCTGCCAGCATGCGTCTGCAGGATAATACGCCCTCTATACCGGGTTTCCAGCGCTCTCTGAACCAGTACTTCGATATCAGGAATGCGTTTCTCGTTGAGTGCCAGCTCATCGGCAGGATAGCTTATGGTCTTGTTAAGCGCCCATTGAACAAATTCCGAACCTGCCGTCTGCTTAGCCGCCGGTGCATCCTGTTTCTGTTTCGCCTGAATTTTCTGATGCAACACCGCCTGCTTAACCGTTAGCACTCCTACTTTAGTCTTCAGCTGCTCCGCTCTAACAAACAGTGACACATTAAATATGATCGACACCATCAGCAGGAAGCTGGCGAGATAAAATGGCAGCGAAAATCTATCCGCTCGAAGCGGTATCTCCGGTGTAACAGGCTCTTCGGGTTCGGGAACTATCTTATCTAACCTGTCTTCGAGTTCACTGTTCAGACGGTTAAAGAGTTCGTTGCCAACAGACTCGATGCCCAGCCACATACTCTTGTGCAGTTCGACGGTCTGATCATCCATCAAGCGGTGCAGATCTTGCACATAGGTATCCAGTGTATTGTCTGTGCCGGCACTTTTTTCTGTCGGTATTAACTCAGACTTATCAGACGGCTGTTGCTCTACCAGAACATCATCGATGACGCCTAACTTTAAAAGGGAATCTCTGAGCGCTACCGGTGCGATCGTTTTTGCGATAATACCCATTGCACCGAGCGCTCGCGCCTGACTGAGATAGACATCACCGCATTTTGAGGTGTACATCATGATCGGGATAATCGCAGTCAGCGGATTTTCTTTTATGCGCTTGACCGCCTCGAAACCATCCATTCCGGGCATCATGTGATCCATGAATATTACATCCGGCTGATTCTGGGACAGGTAATCCAGGGCGGTTGCCGCAGATTCAGCGGTATCAACTTCAATACCCAGGTCATTAAGCATGCGTTTGAGTACGAAACGTGCCGATTTCGAGTCATCAACAACCAGTGCACTTTTCATTGTTTTCATCCCTCTTCAAAAGCCAGCCCAACCATGTCCAGCCATTTCCTGTTTTCACGTAAGAATACACGGTTTAACTAGTCAAACGCACATCAGGCAGCGCAGCTTGCGCATCATTTGACCATACGCGCCATTCGTACCCTTTCTTTAAAAAAAATACCGGATAAACAGGCTGTTTAGATTGTTTGAGCTAGACTTGGTATCAGATAAAAACAAACATTTTGAATCAATATTATCCCTGCTGATTCATTCGACTCATCGCGTTGTTCGCCGAGTAATATGAAAGAAAAAATTCTTCTAATTTCGTTTCCTGTGCTATTGCTTGTTTCTTCAGGCATATTAAGTCAGCCAGAAACAGAACAACAAGGCCCGCTGATGCTGGCAACAGTAAACACCGGTGCTCTCAACAGCCGCAATGAACTGCGTGACGACCTTCAGATCGATAAACCATTAACCAGGAATATTACAGATAGCGATACAGCTATCGGTAACCGGGTTGAGAACCAGCCAGCCGAACATTCGGATGATGAACTGGCTCAGTTACGGCAGTTATTTCTACAGGCTGAAAACGCATTAAAAAAGAAAGATGATGTCAGCTATTTCCTTCTGGCAGACCAGTTAAAAGACTACCCACTGTACCCCTACTTACAATACCAGTGGTTAAAAAAACATCTCGACCAAGAAATACAGGTAAAAAACTTTCTGCAACAGCACGCTTCATCGCGCTACGCCAGCAAGCTAAAACGCAAATGGTTACTTCATCTCGGCAAACATAAACAATGGCCACTGCTATTAGAAAACAAGATCACCACAAAAGATACAACTCTTGGCTGTTACTTCCATCGTGCAGAGTTAAATGCTGGTGACAAATCTGCAGCACTCGCCGGTGCACAACAATTATGGGCGGTTGGGCGTTCACAACCACGGGTGTGCGACCCATTATTTTCACAGCTGAAAAAATCTGTTTTAT
>DAOVJH010000333.1 GCA_030673345.1 Pseudomonadota bacterium | reverse complement strand
TAGAAACAACACGGATGTTCTTGCCAGACATCGCTTCAGCTGCACCAACTGCCAGTGCCACTTCAGAACCGGTAGCGATGATGACTGCATCAGGCGTGCCGTCACAATCTTTCAGGATGTAACCGCCTTTAGCGATGTCCGCGATCTGTGCATCAGTACGTTCCTGATGAGGCAGACCCTGGCGCGAGAAGATCAGACATGAAGGACCGTCTTTACGCTCGATACCCTGCTGCCAGCTCACTGCTGCTTCAACTGCATCACATGGACGCCATACATACATATTAGGAATCATACGCAGGGTAGGAATCTGCTCGACTGGCTGATGCGTAGGACCATCTTCGCCCAGACCGATTGAGTCATGGGTATAGACGAACAGGCTGCGGATCTTCATCAATGCAGCCATACGCAGTGCGTTACGTGCATATTCAGAGAACATCAGGAATGTTGCGCCAAATGGAATCAGACCACCGTGCAGCGAAACACCGTTCATGATGGCAGACATAGCAAACTCACGTACACCGTAACGGACATAGTTAGATACTTCGTTGGCATCCATTGGCTTGTAACCAGACCATTCGGTCAGGTTAGAACAACCAAGGTCAGCAGAACCACCGAACATCTCAGGCAGCATCGGTGAGTAAGCTTCGATAGCCGCTAATGATGCCTGACGTGTTGCAGGGCTTTTTGCGTCAGCATTAACACCGGCAATATATGCACCAGATGTTTCCGCCCAGTCTGCAGGCAGATCACCCGCCATACGACGCTCGTATTCAGCAGCCAGCTCAGGGAAGTCAGCTTTATATGCAGTAAACTTTTCGTTCCATGCAGCTTCTGCTTTCGCACCTTTATCTTTTGCATCCCAACCAGCATAGACGTCAGCAGGCACTTCGAATGCTGCGTGATCCCAGCCTAAAGCTGCTTTGGTCAGGTTAATCTCTTCTTCACCTAGCGGTGCGCCGTGACATGAGTGGCTGCCCGCTTTGTTTGGCGAACCAAAACCGATGGTTGTCTTACAACAGATCATGGTTGGTTTATCAGTCATCGCTTTCGCTATTTCAATCGCAGAAGCCAGTGCTTCTGGATCATGACCATCTACATCGGCAAGTACGTGCCAGCCGTAAGCCTCGAAACGCTTAGGTGTATCATCAGTGAACCATCCATCGACGTGGCCATCGATAGAAATACCATTGTCATCCCAGAAAGCGATCAGTTTGCCCAGACCTAAAGTACCGGCCAGTGAACATGCTTCGTGAGAGATACCTTCCATCATACAACCGTCACCCAGGAACACATAAGTATTGTGATCGACGATGTCGTGACCTTTCTGGTTGAACTGGCCAGCCAATGCTTTTTCAGCAATCGCCATACCAACACCATTGGTAATACCCTGGCCTAATGGACCAGTGGTCGTCTCAACACCCGGCGCATAACCGTACTCGGGGTGACCCGGCGTTTTAGAATGCAGCTGACGGAAGTTTTTCAGATCGTCCACAGACAGATCGTAACCAGTCAGGTGCAACAGTGAATAGATCAGCATAGAGCCGTGGCCGTTAGACAGGATGAAACGGTCGCGGTTACTCCAGTTAGGGTTAGCTGGATTGTGGTTCATGTTGTCGTTCCACAGTACTTCAGCGATATCAGCCATACCCATTGGTGCACCTGGGTGACCAGAATTGGCTTTTTGAACTGCATCCATACTTAGTGCACGAACGGCGTTTGCTAGGTCTTTACGTGAAGGCATATTGCTCTCCGATTAAGTTTTTGTAACTGAAAAAGCCACCACGCATGCTTATTGGAAACACCCAATTTGACACCTGCGAAGCGACAGAAATTCTAATGAAATCAATACCTAAGACACCCCAAGCAGCATATGAATCGCCGTGTCAGAGAGCATTGAAAGGCGCGTATTTTCCCCTAATTCAGCACAATGAGCAAGTTACACAAAGAGATAGTATTCAATCCTCAGGAATTCAATGATTTAGACCCAATACAAGCACCACAAGTACGCATCAACAACAGTGAAAACCATTACACTCAATCCAAACCTGGCCTTTATACAAGGAAAACGCTTCAACAACAAAAACCAATAGAATGAATTACCAACAAAATCAGATAAATACGTAAAAAATGAACTATATATAATAGACATATAAATAAAGAGAGAATTTCTTAATGGCTGCGCGCATTATCACTTCCCCTTCAGTACTATTTTTATTTATCTTTCTAATTACCGCTCTTAGTTACGCCACCAAAATTCAGGCAGCGGAATATTCATTAGCAATCCAGCCAATCCTGCCACAGGAACAGCTTAAGAAAAACTACCAGCCACTTGCAGACTACCTGTCAAAAGAGACTGGCCACACCATTACTATCATGACTCAGCGTAACTTTCTTTTTTACTGGACAAAAATGCGCAAAGGACAGAAAGGTTTTGACCTGGTACTGGACGCTGCCCACTTCACTGACTACCGAGTAAAAGCGCAGAACTATACCGTATTGGCAAAACTGCCTGATACTGTCAGCTTCTCTATCGTGACAAGCGAAGAAAATTTCATCATGGATGAAGAAGAACTCATCGGCCTAAGGGTGGCAACCATGCCATCACCCAGCATGGGATCACTACGACTGGAAGAACTTTTCCCTAACCCGATGCGCATCCCTATTTATATCTGGGAACGAAATACTACTGTTGCTATAGAAAAGGTCGTGTCCGGGAAGCTTGACGCAGCCATCATCCCGACTCGCCTGGCATCCACTTACGATAACTTAAACCTGGTGATGACCACC
>DAOVJH010000267.1 GCA_030673345.1 Pseudomonadota bacterium | reverse complement strand
GCTAAAAATTCGTGTTTTAAGAATAATCCACATTCTGCTATGGAATCAATCTGTTGGTAACACTAGTCCGCTATCAGCATAAACACAAGCACAAAAACTCAAAATGATTACAATATACAGAAAGTGTCTTAGACCTTATATAAATATTGCACCACTTTTCACAATTTAACCAAATACAGGAAGCTGTTGATGTCACTAATAGAATGGCGAGAAGAATTTTGCACCGGAGTTCCGGGCGTTGACTACGAGCATCAGGAACTCATAAAACAGATCAATTCGATTTATGCACTGGTCGAAAACAAAGCTGGCAAAGAAGACATCATCGACAGCCTTGGTGATATCTATGGCAGCATATCGGCACACTTTGCTCTGGAAGAGCAGATGATGGAAAGACACAGCTACGATCACTTTAAAGAGCACCAGGCTGATCACGAACGTCTGCTGGATGACATCCGTGAAATTACCGAAGAATACGAAGAATCCGCTGAGCTTAACGATGAAGCATTCAAACATAAACTGAACGACTGGTTCCAGATTCACTTTGGTACACATGATGCCCGCTTGCACGGTCTTGCCCACCTGATAAATCACGAGGTGGTGTGCGAATCTACGATGAAGACCATGATACGCAATGCGAAGAATGCCTTACTGGGCAGGACAGGGTAAATCATCGGATCAGATGAAAAATAATCAAAACATTTCACCGCAGAGGCGCGAAGGCGCAGAGAAAAACACAAACTAATTTTCTATTTATCACTTTTCCCCACACGAAGTGTGGGGAAAAAGACCTGACTATTGATATTCTCTGCACCTTCGCGCCTCTGCGGTAATTCTTTTCTTTATTTGTCAGATCAGCCCACAACCTTTAAAATTCACAACTTTTCAAACATCAGGAAACAGATTTGTCCAATCCATCTATAACGCTGAATAACCCAGACCACAAAGCCATCGCCATCTGGCTGCTGGTCTGCTGCGCAGTTATATTCGGCATGATCATCCTCGGCGGTGTCACCCGGCTTACCGGATCCGGTCTTTCCATGGTGGAATGGGCACCGATCATGGGAATCCTGCCACCGTTAAACCAGACCGAATGGCAAGAAGCCTTTCTGCTCTACCAGCAATTTCCTGAATACCAGATAAAAAACTTCGGTATGTCGCTGGACGAGTTCAAATCTATTTTCTGGTTTGAATATGGTCACCGCCTGCTGGGTCGGTCGATCGGCATGATCTTCCTGCTGCCCTTTTTATATTTTCTGTTCCGTGGAAAGATAGAAAAATCACTCACACCCAAACTGATAACCATGTTCGTACTCGGCGGCTTGCAGGGTTTGATGGGCTGGTACATGGTGAAAAGCGGACTGGTCAACGATCCACATGTCAGCCAGTATCGCCTGACAGCTCACCTTGGCCTGGCCGTGGTGATCTATACCTACATGTTCTGGATTGCTCTCAAGCTGCTGTATCCTAAGATAAACATGTCTGAAAATATAAGAAACAACCTCGGGCGTCTATCGATGATCATTACTGGCATCATCATCATTACGATCCTAAGCGGTGGTTTCGTTGCTGGCACCCGAGCCGGTTTTGCCTTTAACACTTTCCCGCTGATGGATGGAAGATTAATACCTGCCGGATTATTCGAACACTCTCCCGTGTGGCGAAACTTTTTTGAGAACATCGTCACGGTGCAGTTCAATCATCGGGTAGTGGCGACACTGTTATTCCTTATTATCCCTGTATTCTGGATCAAAGCAGCGAAAAGTGAGCTGCACCCACTGGCAAAAACAGGCAGTCACCTGCTGCTAGCAGCACTGGCTTTACAGATAACACTGGGCATCAGCACTCTACTGCTGGTCGTTCCGGTAGCACTGGCTGCCGCACACCAGGCGGGCGCCATCATCTTACTAACAGCAGCTCTTTTCGTCAGCCAGCAGCTTCATCGCTGATGTCAAAGTTATTATTAACACATTTTATGAGTACCTATATAATGAAAAATCCTCTGATCAAATTAACTTCTGCCGCACTGTTAACCGTGCTTACGGCTTTTCCCGCTAGCGCTTACGCACTACAGGCAACTGATAATAAAAGTATCTTTGAAGGCTATTACTCACGCGAAGGTAACAGCGCCAGCCCTTCAAGGACACACCACCACAATATCTACATGAAACTGTACGCAGAAGGTGCGGATCAATGGGTCGCCGTACTGCATATACCACTGCCCTATGCGTCCACCGTCGATCCGTCAATTATCCCCAAAGTTTTCACAAACATTCGTAAGCAGATAAATTCCAGTGCTTTCGTAAGGAGCAAGTTTGGTTACCTGGATGAGCAGTCAACCGTACAGTTTGAACGCTTTGGTTACATGCAGGACAAGATCATTTTCGAATGCGGTTCACTCGCACCCTGCTCCATCAAACCCGCTGATGGTTATCTGGAACTAATAAAACCGGGTATGATCAACGAACATATCATCAGATACAACCATATTACTGAAAAGTAATTGCTGTCATCTCGACCAACGGGGAGATCTTAAATGCCGCAGTATAAGGTCTCTCCCGTTGGTCGAGACGACATAATAAAGTTAACAGGACTTCAGTAATGACCAGTAAAAAAATACCGATTGGCACGATTGTAATCTTTGGCTTTTTTCTGCTAGTAATGGCAGTTACTTATATACTAACAAAACCGCCTGAACGGCCGGCAGAACTCGAGGGCGTGCTTCGCCCGGACTTCAGACTATTACAGCCATTCAAACTAACCGACCATAACAACACAGTTTTCGATGAAAAAAGATTGCAAGGCAAATGGAACTTTGTTTTTTTTGGTTATACATCCTGCCCCGATGTCTGCCCCGCGACACTCTATGTACTGAAATCGGTTCATGGTTTGCTGGTCGATGAGACAGGCCAGGTTCCGGAAGACATGCAGGTAATATTTATCTCGGTTGATCCGGCACGTGATACGCCTGAAAAACTCGCTGACTATATTACTTATTTTAATAAAGATTTTATCGGCACTACCGCAGACAAAGCAGAGATCGATAAGCTGACAAAACAGTTCGGCGCGGGTTATATGTTTGAAGAAGAGACTGCTGATGGCGTATATAATGTCGCCCACACCAGCGCGATTTTTCTTGTCGATCCGTATGGCCGACTGGCTGCATCTTTCTCACAACCACACCAGCCACCGACGATCGTTTCGCAGTACAAAAAAATACGGACGTATTTTTCCTGGGATTAGGCCAACGAAATTGACGGCTGCTATTGAGCCAAAGAAGACATAAGTGTTCAATATTCCCCCTCTCCCTCTGGGAGAGGGCTGGGGTGAGGGCGTCGCTGAAAACACCCTCATCCTAACCTTCTCCCAGGGGGAGAAGGGACTTAAAGCCAGTGTCCGCCAATGGC
>DAOVJH010000342.1 GCA_030673345.1 Pseudomonadota bacterium | reverse complement strand
GTTTCTCCGGCATCTGGCCATGGGCAAATTCCACACGTGCTTCTGGCACCAGTGCCTGAATGTCACGGGTGATCTTTTCTATGGTCTTAACTTCATTGTGTAACACATAGATCTGGCCGCCCCGTTTTAATTCACGCTGGCAAGCTTCATGGATGAGTGTGTCATTCCATTGGGTGACGAAGGTGTTGATCGAGTGTCGCTGCATCGGCGGTGTCGAGATGATGGATAAGTCTCGTATGCCGGCAAGCGACATGTTTAATGTGCGTGGAATAGGGGTGGCGGTGAGTGTCAGGATATCGATCTCGGCGCGCAGTGATTTAACATGTTCTTTATGACGGACACCAAAGCGGTGCTCCTCATCGACGATGATCAATCCCAGGTCGGCAAATTTAACCGTTTTCTGTAACAGTTTGTGTGTGCCGACGACGATATCAACTTTACCGTTGCTCAGGTCCTGCAGGATCTCTTTCTGTTTTTTAGGCGTATTAAAACGTGACAGGCAGGCGACTTTGATCGGCCAGTCAGCGAAACGATCGGTGAAGTTCTGAAAGTGCTGTTGTGCTAACAGTGTCGTCGGTACCAGTATGGCAACCTGTTTGCCCGTGTTCGCCACCACGAAAGTGGCGCGCATGGCCACCTCTGTTTTGCCAAAACCGACATCGCCACAGACCACACGGTCCATCGGTTGCGGGCTTCTCAGATCATTAAGCACGTCCTTTATCGCCGATTCCTGGTCTGGTGTTTCTTCAAATGGAAAGCTGTTGCAGAAGCTGGCATATTCGTTGTCATCAACGTGGTAGCTGCGGCCCTGTACTGCGGCACGGCGTGCATGGATATCGAGCAGCTCGGCAGCGACGTCACGTGCCTGTTTGGCCGCTTTTTTGCGTGCTTTAGACCACTGGTCTGATCCCAGTTTATGGACCGGTGCCGTTTCAGGTGATGCACCTGTGTAGCGGCTGATCAGGTGCAGTGATGCCACAGGTACATATAATTTATCGTTGCCGGCATATTCGAGCAGGAGAAATTCCGCGTCGTAACCATCGCCACTGAGTTTTTGCAGGCCGAGGTAACGACCGACGCCATGATCGATGTGCACCACCGGTGCACCGATGGTCAGGTCGGTGAGGTTTTGAACGATCGATTCACTGTCAGCGCCGCGTTTAGTTCTGCGTCGTTTCTGAATAGCGCGTTGACCGTAGATCTGTGATTCGGTTATAACCGATATGTCAGAGTCGAGCAGTACCAGGCCGTGTGTTATCTCGGAGACAGTAATGCATATGGCATCGTCACAGCTGATAAATTCATGCCATGAACTGCATATCTTCGGGTGTATCTGGTGGCCGCGTAACAGGTCCACCAGTACCTCACGCCGACCGCTGGTTTCCGCGACAAATAAAAGCCGGCCCCGGTATGTGCTGATGTAGTTATTCAGTGCCTGCGCCGGTTCATCGAGGCGAGTCTGCAGTATCAGGTCTGGCGGTGTTTTTACCTTTGCGTTGAACTGTTCATCGATATGTTTGTTCTTCGATGTATAGATAATGCTGCGCTGTTCGAGTACACGGGTTATCTCACCAGTCGTCTGATAGAGGTTTTCCGGTGACAGGATAGGGCGTTCGATATCATGACGGCGCTGCTCGTAGCGCTCGTTAACTTCCGTTTCAAATGCTTCTAGCTGTTGCGTTAACTGATCTGGTGCGATGTAGAGTGATGATTTCGGCAAATAATCAAACAGCGTATTGAGCTCATGGTCATCATAAAATATCGGCAGGTAGTATTCGATACCCGAAGGCATGATGCCGTCACTGACACTCTTATAGATGATGCTGTTAAGCGGATCGCCCGATAACATCTCACGATAACGTTCGCGGAATTTTTTTATACCGGCTTCATCGGTCGGAAATTCTCGCGCCGGTAATAACTCTATTTTTTCTACCCTGTTGTCTGAGCGCTGGCTCTGTGGATCGAAACAACGGATGCTCTCTATCTCATCATCGAACAGATCGATACGGTAGGGCATGGTAGCGCTTGCTGGAAACAGGTCGACGATAGAACCACGGATAGCAAATTCACCGTGCTCCATAACCTCGGTAACGTTGCTGTAACCGCTGGATTCAAGTTCACGCCGAAAGTTTTCGATATCCAGTTTCTGGCCGATACTGAGACTTAAAACATTGCCCTGGATATAACTGCGTGGCGCCAGTCGCTGCGCCAGGGTGTTCAGCGGGATGATCAGGATATCACCGCCGCTGATCGCTTGCAGTGCGTGTAAGGTTGTCAGCCGCTCTGCAATGATGTCCTGATGAGGAGAAAATATATCGTATGGCAGGGTTTCCCAGTCGGGCAGATGAAAAATTTTCTGTTTTTCATCTTTGTAAAATTCGATCTCTTTGGTTAACTGGTCGGCATGGGTGACATCTTCCACGATGACGACTGCCGGGCCGTTTTTATGGGCGTGAGATGCCTCGACGATGGCGAGCGCCAGGGCGCTGCCATAGAGACGGTTCCAATTGGTTTTACCGTGTTTTTCGGGTATCTGAAGCTGTAACAATGGACTATCGACTATGGTTCGGGGCAAGATATTTTTAAAGGGTGAATTATCCGGTTCTAGCAGTGTCAATACAAGCGTTCTTTGGTATGTTTGGCTGTATCTTTTAAATATTTGGTGTGGCAATCGCGGAACCCATAATTATATTCATGGTCCGCTCCTACGGATTAGTATGTATTTGTAGGAGCGG
>DAOVJH010000065.1 GCA_030673345.1 Pseudomonadota bacterium | reverse complement strand
AGACCATCCAGAACATCCAGTTTGGTAATACATAAACCCGTCAGGCTATTAATCTGTGCAGCTCGACGCAGTGCAACGGCATCAAACCAGCCGCAGCGGCGGTCACGGCCGGTAGTCGCACCAACTTCGTGGCCGACTGTAGCCAGGTGCTGGCCGATATCAGGGTCATGTTCATTGTCGTCGAACAGTTCTGTTGGAAACGGGCCTGCACCAACACGTGTGGTATAGGCTTTTGTGATGCCTAAAATATAATCTAAATCTTTGGGTCCAATACCACTACCGGTACATGCGCCGCCTGCAGTCGTATTAGATGAGGTGACAAATGGGTATGTACCCTGATCGATGTCCAGCAAGGTGCCCTGCGCGCCTTCGAACATGATGCTCTTGCCTTCTTTACGGTAACCATCGATCATACCGGGCACATCTGCGATAAGTGATAACAATTTGTCGCGGTAAGACATCACGCCATCAAGTACGGTCTGATAATCCACTTCATCCTGCTTGAAATAATTTTTCAGCGCGAAGTTATGGTATTCCATGACGCCGGCGAGTTTTTCTTTGAATTTCTCCAGGTCTTTAAGATCAGCAAGACGGATACCGCGACGCGATACTTTATCTTCATAACATGGACCGATGCCGCGACCAGTCGTACCGATAGCTTCTTTACCACGTGCAATTTCACGCGCCTGATCCAGTGCGATATGGTAAGGAAGAATCAAAGGGCACGCTTCAGAAATACCGATGCGCTCACTGGCTGGTATACCACGCGCTTCGAGTTCTCCCAGTTCTTTGAATAATGCATCAGGCGATAACACCACACCATTACCGATCAGACACATGACATTGTCACGTAATATGCCAGACGGGATCAGATGCAAAACTGTTTTTTCTTCACCGATCACTAATGTATGACCAGCATTGTGGCCACCCTGAAAGCGAACGACTGCAGCAGCACGATCAGTTAACAGATCGACAATTTTACCTTTACCCTCATCACCCCATTGGCTTCCGAGTACGACAACATTTTTTGACATGGTTAAACCTTGAAATTATAAAATTAAAATTTTTACATATTATTAATTATTGTCATCCTGAACGAACGTGAAGGATCTTTTACATCGAAACTCAAGATTTCTCCCGTTGGTAGAAATGACAAAATCGGCATCAGCCATCGGCGGATACACTGGTCATCAAGTGATCAAAGACTTTTAGTGCAGCCCATCGCCTTTGCATCGCTCTCTGTCGCATTCGTGGCCTGACCCGGCAACTGCTCTATGACGACCTTACCCTCTGCACGTAGCGCGGCAACCTTACTTTGATCAGTGCCTATTGGTGCAAATATTTTTTCGACTGATGCGAACTGTTTACCCGATAACTGGTTTAACACTTTTAGATCTGTACTGAAGCCTGTTGCAGCACGTGCACGTCCAAAGATCTTGCCGATATCATCATAACGGCCGCCTCGCGCAATAGCCTGCCCCAGCTTCGGCACAAAGGCTGCAAATACGACACCGGTTTTATAGTGATAACCATGCAATTCTGAAAAATCAAAATGCACCTTGATATCACCCGTATTTATACCGTCCAGGCGTTGCCGCATCAACTCAGCTGTTTTTTCCAGGTAATCGATCGCCTGCTTCACAGAAGCATCCGCATCCGCCAATAACTCTCTGGCTTTAACAAAAACTGACCTGTCACCATTCAGTGATGACAGCCCGGAAAGCATTGTCTTTATGCCACTCTCTATATCCAGAGAATCTAGCAGGGTATTTATTTCAGTGACGGCTTTTCGCTGCAACATATCAAACAGCTGGCTTTCAACTTCTTCCGATAGACCTGCCTGTTTAGCCAGTCCACGATAGATATCAACATTACCCAGATCCAGGTAGATATCTTCGATTTCCATAGCCGTGAATGTTTGTAACATTAAGCCGATGATCTCGACTTCTGATTCAATGCCGGCGTGGCCATATAGTTCGGCACCAACCTGTAACGGGCTGCGGCTATCACCGATAGACTCCGGACGCGTACGTAACACGGTCCCGATGTAACATAAACGTGTCGGCACATCCCGCTGTAACTGATGCGCATCGATACGGGCTACCTGTGGCGTCATATCCGCGCGCAACCCGAGTGTTCGGCCCGACACCTGATCGACCAGCTTAAACGTTTGCAGATCGAGGTCATGTCCTGTACCGGTAAGCAATGACTCGATAAAATCGATGGTCGGCGGCTTCACCAGCTCATAACCCCAGGTGGCGTATAGATCGAGCAGCATGCGGCGCATCGATTCAAATCTTGCCGCTTGTTCCGGTAAAACTTCTTCGATGCCTTCGGGCAATATCCAGTGTTGTTTTGTTGTCATAATTTTTATTATCGAACCAGATAAAGAACGATCACGCCTGCGATCATGCTGACTAAACCAAGACCTCTCAGCACGTTATCCGGTAACTTCGCAGCCTGTAACATCGCATCACGCCAGCTTCTCGGGCTGAGAAAAGGCAACATGCCTTCTATCACCAACACCAGTGCAAATGCAGGAATTATACTGTCCCACATCGTCTACTTTTTCATCTTGCCTGTTGGATCTTTGAAGTAACGGAAATATTCTGAATCCGGTTCAAGTAAGATCACATCACCCGCATTTGAAAATGTTTTCTTGTATGCGGTCAGGCTTCGCGTGAACTTATAAAATTCCTGGTCCTTATTAAAGGCTTGAGCATAAATCTCTGTTGCCCGCGCATCACCTTCACCACGTGCGATCTCAGAATCGCGATAAGCTTCGGCTAACAAAACGCTGCGCTGGCGATCAGCATCCGCCTGAATTCGTTCAGATGCCTCATGACCTTTAGAACGAAAGTCTCGTGCTTCACGTTCACGTTCTGCACGCATGCGTTGATAAACAGAATTACTAACACGCTCAGGGTAATCGACTTTCTTCACTCGAACATCGACTACTTCGATACCTAGAGAGCTGGCACGTTCAGAGGCCTGCTGAGTCATCAGACTCATGATCTGTGCACGGTCGCCAGAAACAATCTCCTGAATGCTACGTTTACCAAATTCATCACGCAGACCATTATTGATATTTTCATATAATAAACGCCCGGCAGTAAGTTCATCGCCCTGCGTAGTCTTATAATATTGGACAACATCGATAATGCGCCACTTAACGTAGGAATCAACGATCAGGTCTTTTTTCTCCTGGGTAAGAAAACGCTCAGGTTTCTGATCGATGGTCAAAATCCGGTTATCAAATTTTCTGACATTGTTGATAAACGGAATCTTGACATGCAGACCCGGTTCATAATCAGATTCGATGATCTCACCGAACTGGAACAAGATAGCTTCCTGACGCTCATCAACCGTAAATACGGCTGCCCATGTCAACAATACGGCAGCAGGAATAATAATCTTTAAACTGTTAGCTAACATTATCGTGCTCCTCTTGAACGCAGACTTTCTATTCTTGCTCGTTGATTATTTTTGTTAGCACCACGCTGCTGGATATCTTTTAATATATCCGCTGCCTGTTGCTGGTCACTCGTTACACTCGGACCCCTGCGGTCCATCAGTTTATCCAGTGGCAGATAAAGAAGGTTATTGCCACCTTCTACATCGACCATCACTTTTGAGCTGTTACTCAACACAGATTCCATCATGTCCAGGTACAGACGTTCGCGGGTGATCTTCGGTGCTTTTTTGTATTCCTTCAATAACTGCTCAAAACGTTCAGCTTCACCTTCTGCACTGGCGATGACCTCATTTTTATAAGCATCGGCCTCTTCACGCATACGTGCTGAAGCACCGCGTGCTTTAGGGAGCACCTCATTGCGATAAGCTTCAGCTTCATTTTTGAAGCGTTCTTCATCTTCACGCGCCTGCGTTACATCATCAAACGCATCTTTGACTGCTTCAGGCGGTTTAGCACTCTGGATATTCACTTTAAAAATAATCAGACCAGTCTGATAATTATTCACGATTTTTTGAATGATACCTTTTACCTGTATCGCGATCTCACCACGGCCTTCGGTAATGACATAATCCATCTTGCTGCGGCCGATACTTTCACGCAGGGCACTTTCTGTAATCTGTGATAGTGAGATCTCAGGATGCCTGACGTTAAACAGGTATTTTTCTGCATTATCGATCTGGTATTGAACAGTACCCAGGATATCAACGATATTTTCATCCTGCGTTAACATGGTCGAATTTAATGGAATCGTATAAACCTTGGTCACGTCAACTTTTTCGACATGTTCTATCGGAACAGGAAGATGCCAGTGCAAGCCACGCTGCGTCGTTTCTACATGCTCACCAAATCGCAGCACCACGCCACGCTCAGCTTCTTCTACCTTGTAAAAACCAGTCGCTACCCAGAAAAGAAGCAATATTATGATTACTAGCCCGATACCGAAGCCGCCGCCAGCAACGCCAGCGCCACCACCAGATCGCCCACCTTTACCGCCAAATAAACTACCGAATTTTTTCTGTAGATTTTTAAAGACTTCATCGAGATCAGGCGGCCCCTGGTTGCCCCGATTCCCACGGTTACTTCCCCATGGATCTTTGTCGCCATTACCGCCTGGTTCGTTCCAGGCCATGTCGTGCTTCCCAGTGTTGGGTTTTAAATCGTCTTGCTTTCGCATATTAAGTTTCCAAAATTAGCTTGATTGATTAGGATGTATTTATAACACCCGCAAACGCGCCATTCTACCTGAATATTTTGTCAAAAAAAGCTTTTTACCACTAAGGATGAGAGGCGCAGAGTTTTTTTATTCCTTGCGCCTGTAGCACAACGAATATTTGATAGCACTCTCTATGTCTCTGTGGCGGGTATTTTTAAGACAACATCGATTCCAGCGGAACCTGCTCACGTGACTCAAACTGATTCAGGTCACGGCGTGATATGCTGATCTTCAATAAAAACCGGCCTTCTTCATCGATGGTTTCATCACGGATTGCTCCGATATCAAACAGCTTCGCTCGAAGCCGTGCTTCGCCGGGTAACAGTGATAATTTCCCTTCAACCATCTTTTCTCTGAACAGATCAATCAGTGTCTGTTTCAGATAATCCAGACCGTTACCTGATTCTACGGACAGCCAGATGCGCTTCACGCTGCCATCGTCTGCATAATCTACTCTCGGTTTTACGCCTGTCAGGTCAACTTTGTTCATTACCTGTATACAGGGGATTTCATCAGCATCGATCTGTGACAACACTTTTTCCACTTCTTCGATATTGGCATCACGGTTTTCATCCGCTGAATCGATGACATGCAGCAGCAGCTGCGCCTCGGCCGTTTCCTGCAATGTAGAGCGAAATGCATTGACCAGATCATGCGGCAGGTGTCGGATGAAACCGACGGTGTCAGCAAGGATGACAGAAACGTCGCGTGTCAGGTCTACGCGTCGCAAGGTAGGGTCTAGCGTTGCAAATAGCTGATCCTGAACATAGACCTTATCTTCACTGAGCACATTGAACAGGCTTGATTTACCGGCATTGGTGTAACCAACCAGTGAGACCGTCGCAATTTCTGCTTTCTGACGGGATTGCCTGCCCTGTTCACGCTGTTTTTTGACCTTTTCGAGGCGTTTATTTATCTGCTTGATGCGAAGACCCAGTAGCCGACGGTCAGTTTCCAGCTGGGTTTCACCAGGGCCACGTAGGCCGATACCGCCTTTTTGACGCTCCAGGTGAGTCCAGCCGCGAACCAGCCGGGTCGAGAGATGTCTTAGCTGCGCCAGTTCGACCTGCAGCTTACCTTCAAAGGAGCGGGCACGCTGTGCGAAGATATCAAGGATTAATCCGGTACGGTCTAATACACGGCATTCGATTACTCTTTCCAGGTTGCGCTCTTGAGAGGCGGCTAGTTGATGGTTGAACAATACGATGTCAGCCTCATGCAGCTTCACCAGCTCTGCAATCTCTTTTGCTTTACCGCTGCCGATAAAAAATTTAGGGTCAGCTCCCTGCCGGCTGGTCGTGGCGATGGCCATGATCTCAGCACCGGAAGACAAGACCAGTTCCTTAAATTCAGACAGGTTTTCACGATGCGCCTCATCGCGTATATCCATGTGGACAAGGATTGCCCTGTTGCCGCCTTCGACGCGTTCGACGTCTAGCATTTATTTTTATATTTCAATGTGTTACAGGCTCTTATTAATGCAAATTATCGCTAACGATTTTTTCATCTTCGGGTACAGATTTATTCTCATGATGAACGCTTATGCGCACATACAGCAGGCAACGCTTCCGCGCCCTGCTCTCGCTCATTACTATGACCGCCACGGATGGTGGAAATGCAAAAAGATTGTCAGGAACAATCTTTGCCATCCTGTAGGCAAAAAAAATGGCCGCCTATGGCGACCATTTCATATCGTCGGTGCAATTATACTCAATTATCACTCACACCGTTACCATGACTGTCTCCATCATCATCACTCCACTTTATCTGGCGTGATGGTACAACAGTAGAAATTGCATGTTTGTATACCATCTGCGTTACTGTATTTTTTAGCAGTACCGCAAACTGGTCAAATGATTCTATTTGTCCCTGTAACTTGATGCCGTTCACCAAAAAAATCGAGACTGGTACCCGCTCTTTTCTCAACGCATTTAAATAAGGGTCTTGTAAGTGGTGCCCTTTTGACATAGTTGAATCCCCGTTATTGTTTTTATCATAGGGTATAGACATACATATCTGCAAACAGTTCGAGTAATATAGCCCACTGATTACAGTGTTGTCACCCCCCTATGATAGTAAAATTTTGAGGTTTTTCAGGACTTTCGGTGTATTTAATCTAATTGGGTCGATAAAATTGCAATCTGACTCTTTTCGCAGCCAGGTCATCTGGCGTTTCGCTAATTGCGCGGTAGCGATGATGGCTTTCTCCCGCATATCTTCATAGCCATAATCACCTGCCAGATAGGCCCATACCTGCCGATAACCGACTGCACGGATCGATGGCATTTCAGCATGAAGATCGCCTCTTCTGAACAGTGTTTCAACTTCGTCGATAAAACCCTGCTTCAGCATGATATCGAAACGCTGTGTTATTCGTTTACGCAATTCAACACGATCATCAGGCATTAGAGCAATTTTTAACCGTCGGTAAGGAAAGCCAGACTGCGCCTGTTTTGCATTCTGCTCAGCCCAAAATTCGGTTAGCGTTTTCCCTGTAAAATCATATAGTTCTAGCGCTCTTTTAATCCTCTGCGGATCATTAGGATGGATACGTTCAGCCGATACCGGATCGACACTTTTCAGGCGTTCATGCATCGCCAGAATACCCTT
>DAOVJH010000307.1 GCA_030673345.1 Pseudomonadota bacterium | reverse complement strand
CACATAATCAGCATTCATCAGGTCACTGGACTCTGATTCAAGGTCGAACTGAGCAAACACTGCGGCTGAAATCCCAAGTTGCCACCCTTGTTGCGGATTAGACCCGTGACGTACAATGCCAAAATTTTCACCAAAACCAACTGCTGCGATGGTGGTGTTTTGAACAGCAGAATCAACCTTTAGTGCACTGACGAAAAAGCGTGGCTCTTTCGGATCCGCACGCAATGGCTGAAATAATTGTGTGTCTGGTAACGGGATTAATTCTGTCTCTTGAGAAACACTGTTTACATCGTCGACCTGTGAAGACGGCTCAACGTTGGCCGCTGTTTTATTAATCCCTGTCGCACACACTGATGATGCGCCTAGCAACAGAACAATGGTAGCGACAACACGATACATTACAACTCCCCAACCTCGCCAACATCACAAACCCAATAAACCCCCTTGCCAGTAAACGACACCCCACTCCCCCTTAACTCATCAATTAAAGTCTTCGCCCGCTCATCTTCCAATAGAATATCCACCCTCACCTTAGGCACATACCCCACCACCTTATCGCGCGCAGACAAAAACACATCTTCCTTAAGCTGAGAACTATGCTCCTCAATATGACTAAACATAAAACTCTGCAGCTTCAAACTGCGCAGACAATCCGCCAGTTCTTCCTGCAATGATGTATGCACCACTATCGATAATTTTTTCATGCTGCTTCCTCCGCTGCTTCTTGCGCTTCTTTGGGTACATGGATTTTAGCCATCACTCTTCGCTCTAACGCCTCTTCTACCCAGGCATAAAGCGCCGGCAGTAATATCAGTGTCAGGATAGTCGAGGTAAACAGGCCACCGATCACCACCACTGCCAATGGTTGCTGCAGTTCTGAACCGGGACCGGTTGCTGCCAGCAGCGGCAACAGTCCGAAACTGGCTATCATGGCGGTCATCAATACCGGCCTCAGTCTGCGCTCTGCGCCTTTTTTGACCGAGTCCTGAATGCTTAGTCCGCTCTGTCTTAACTGGTTGAAGTAACTGACCATGACCACGCCGTTAAGTACGGCAACACCGAACAGGGTAATAAAACCCACCGATGCCGGTACCGACAGGTAGAGGCCGGAGTAATACAGGCTGACCACACCGCCGATCATGGCGAATGGGATGTTGAGGATGATGACACCTGCCTGCAATAACGAGCGGAAGGTGGTGAACAGCATGAAGAAGATAAGCACGATGGCGATAGGCACCACCAGCGCCAGTCGATTAGACGCACGCTGCTGGTTTTCGAACTGGCCACCGAAGGTAACGTAATAACCGGTTGGCAGTTCTACCTTCTGTTCTATATTCAACTGTACTTCTTCGACAAAACCGACCACATCACGGCCATCGACATTGGACTGGATGACCACCTGTCGTTTTGCCGATTCACGGATGATCTGCACCGGTCCGTCAACTATCTTTACTTCGGCGAGATGACCTAGAGACACCTTGGTGCCATTGGGTAATGTCACCAGCATCTTTTTGATGGCTTCAGGTGAGCTTCGGTCCTGTTCCTGATAGCGCACCAGTATGCCAACACGGCGGCTATTCTCCAGCAGTTCGGTGACCACTTTACCACCGACAGCAGTTTCTACCAGCTGATTGATGTCTTCGACATGGATGCCGTAACCGGAGATGACATCCTGCTTGATATCGATCTGCAGGTATTGCTGCCCTGAGATATCGGTACGGAACACATCGACTGCACCGCTGATGCTGCTGACCACTTCTTCGATTTCTGCGGCTTTCTGATCCAGTACTTCCAGATCTTCACCATAGAGCTTGATCGCCATTGCCGAGCGCACACCGGTGAGCATCTCGGAGACGCGCATATCGATGGGCTGACTAAAGGCGATATCCATATCGGAGAACGGTGCCAGTTTTTCACGCAGGTTTTCCTTAAACTCTTCTAATGAGATACCCCACTCTTCCTGCGGTGTGGTGACCAGGAAGTTATCGGTCTGGTTGAGCCCCATCGGATCCATACGCAGTTCGTCGGCGCCGGTTCTTGAGGTTACACCGATAACCTGCGGCAGTTCCATCATGGCTTTTTGAATCGGCGCATCCATCTCCAGTGATTTTTCTAAAGTAATACTAGGATCTTTTTCTATCAGGATAACGGTGCTGCCTTCATCCATAATCGGCATGAACTCTTTACCGATATGCGGGAACAGGCTGGCGGTGGCAGCTAATGCGATAAGCGCCAGACCGACTGATATCTTTCTGTATTTAAGTGCCCAGTTCATTACCGGCAGGTAGATAAACTTCAGCACTTTCATCAGGCGACCATCCGTATCTGCATCTGAACCTTCAACATGCTTCGCTGAACCGCTTTGATTATCTGGACGCGTATGCACTTTCATAAAGAAACTTGCCAGTACCGGGATGACGGTGAGTGACATGATCAAAGAACCGATGAGAGCAAAGGTGATGGTGATCGCCAACGGGGTAAACATTTTACCTTCCAGCCCGGTGAGGCTGAACAATGGCAAAAATACCGCGACGATGATAAGTATGCCGGAGATAACCGGTGACGATACTTCCAGTACTGCGCGGTAAACCAGATGCAGTTTGTTGACGCCTTCGGGCGCTCTGCTGAAATGGGTATGAATGTTTTCCACCACCACCACCGCGGCATCGACCAGTATGCCGATGGCAATCGCCAGCCCGCCCAGTGACATCAGGTTGGCGGAGACATTGAACAGCTTCATCATGATGAAGGTGAACAGCACGGTTAACGGCAGGATTAATGCCACGGTCAAGGCGCTGCGGATATCGCCTAACATGATAATCAATACCAGCAGTACCAGTATTACGGCTTCACCCAGGGCTTTTTCGACTGTCCACACGGCTTTGGTGATGAGCTCGGTGCGGTCATAAAACGATTCGATGGACACGCCATCTGGCAGTATCGATTTTAATTCTTCCAACGCCTCCTTAGTGCCATCGACGGTTTTTAAACTGTTGGCGCCT
>DAOVJH010000241.1 GCA_030673345.1 Pseudomonadota bacterium | reverse complement strand
GGGCCGCCGATATTCAGTACATATTTTTCCAGCAACTGAGCAAACCCTGTGAAGCCGGCCCGTGGTGACCAGAGAAATGCTGTCAGCAGCAAAAACAGGCTCAGGATGATGACGCTGATGGCCAGAGATTCGATATACTGAAACGGCGCCGTTAAACTGATCAAGACGCTGCTCATACATAAGAAGATAGTCAACAGCACGACGAGGAAGCCGCGGATGAGGTCGACCTGGTTAGAAGCCGTGCTGGAAGCCGGGATGAACAATAAAATCAGTGGCAGGCCCAATAAAACATTATTGAACGGTGCTTGCAGAGAAGAGGCGATCGCCGCCAGGTTGAACAGTTGAGGCGTCGTCACTAGTACCAGTTCCAGGAACAGGACGATGACAGCCAGCCCGTAAGCGGCGCGGGCAAGACCACGGGCAAAGATGCGTCCGGTCAATAATGTCAGCAGTAGCAAGGTCCAGAATGCATTCAGCCAGGGGTTGAACAGGTAGATAAAGGTAAATATCAATAAGAATAAAACGATTATCTGCTTCGCGCTGAAAGAAGACTGCTGCTTGATGACCGGCTGCCACAGCAGAAAAAAACCGAAATGAACGATCAAGAAACTTTGCGCGATAGTATCGCTAGTGGCCAGGTTGCTTGCGGCCAGCAGACTGAATAACATCAGCGCCAATAAACGGTGCTCATTGTTCAGTAAAAGTTGTTTGTTTGCCGACATAGGGTTTCTTTAGTAATTTATTACTATAGTGTAGAACAACAATACATAGTTGATAGTTATCGGCAGACAGTAAAAGCAGTTTTTAACTGCTAACGAGTACTTTAATCGCTATACTCAACAGATACACAGCTCATATTTAAGCAGGCATAGATAATAAAAACATGCGTTCTCAGATCCTGACCATATCCAGATTTACCATTATCGAATCATTAAGAAATCGTCTGTTACTGCTGGCGATTCTGGTGATCGGCATCAGCTTTGCGATGGTCGAGTTCATCGGTGATCTTGCTATCACAGAGCATCGGGTAACCCAGGCAGCTATCCTTGCTGCTTTTTTAAGGATGAGTGCAGTGGTCATGGTTACTTTATTTGTCGTCTCAAGCACGGTCAGAGAGCTGCATGACAAAACCCTGGAGATGATACTGGCGATGCCGATCCGCAGAGGAAATTACTATCTTGGCAAGCTGTTAGGGTATCTCTATATCGCAGCATTGATCGCTGTTATATTTTCCGCCCTGCTACTGCTATATGCAGATGCCGAACAGGTAGCAATCTGGATGGTATCCCTGTTTTTTGAGCTGGTACTGGTGGTGGCATTAAGCCTGGTGATGTTATTTACCTTTAACCAGGTGCCTTCGGCATTGACCGCCGTGTTTATCATCTACGGCGCATCACGCATCGTTACCTCGATCTTCCTGATGGCAAAATACCCCATCATCGCACACACTTCGATAGCGCAGCAGTTTATGGACAGCTTCATCGAGCTGCTGACATGGCTGTTGCCAGATCTGCATCGATTTACCCAGACAGAATGGCTGACCTACAACACGGCCGACTGGGCTACGCTGTTGCCGCTGTTAGGACAAACGATTATCTACCTGGTGTTTTTGTCTTTTATCGCATTATTCGATTTTTACAGGAAAAACTTCTAGCGATATGCCTATGCAATACGCCCACTTTTTGCATAAAGACCGGCCGCTCAGTGATGTACCTGTTTCGGTAAAAATATCGTTGTGGCTGGCGCTGATATTACAGCTGCTCTGGCACAGTTTTCAGGAGCCGGTGGTGGCGACAGCGGATGAGCTTGCGCCGCCATTGTCCACTCGCACCTATGTGATGAGTTCGCTGGGAGAGCCGATAGCTGTCTCCAAGTTTCTAAACCTGTGGCTGCAGGCGTTTGATAATCAGCCGGGTGCCAGTATCTCATTTCACCAGCTTGATTATCCGCGGTTGACACAATGGCTGGATACCATACTGGAGCTGGATCCCGAGGGGCATTATCCGATGCTGGTGGCCGCACGCGTTTATGGCAGTGTGCATAACAGGGAAAAGCAGAAGATAATGATGGATTATATCTTTTATAAGTTTAATGAAGATCCGAACAGGTACTGGCGCTGGCTGGCGCATGCTGTGATCACAGCAAAACATGAATTGAAGGACAATGAACTGGCACTGAAATACGCCCATGCATTGGCAGAAAGTGCAACCGGGCCCAATGTGCCATACTGGGCGAAAGATATGAAGATCATCGTGTTAGAAGACATGGGTGAGGTCGAGGCAGCAAAGATTTTAGTCGGCGCATTGATCGAAAGCGGTGAGATAAGTGATCCCTACGAATTAAACTTCCTGGCCCGTAAAATTGCGATTTTGGAAGAAAAAATGATAGAAAAACGACAAAGTGTTGAAAAATAGACGGTTTTAACGTAAAAAACCTTGAATTTTTACTGCAAACTCGCATTTTATGGGCTATATAATGTTGGTATGGTAATTGCTCTATTAATAATAAGAACATAAAAAAATAACGCAATTGAAATTGAGATTAAGAGAATGAATAAAGCATTGAATCAAAAAGGTTTTACACTGATAGAAATCGCCATCGTATTGGTGATTATCGGACTGTTGCTCGGCGGCGTCTTAAAAGGTCAGGAGCTGATAAATACAGCCAGGGTCAGAGCATTAAATAATACAGTGGATGGTATAACCGCAGCCTGGTTCAGTTTTCAGGATCGATACCGGGCTTTCCCGGGCGACTATACTCAGGCATCGGTAAATCTGCCAGGGTTGCCAACAAACGGTGACGGTAATGGTCTGGTCGGTAATGTAACAGTCGGACCAGCAACACCTGAAGCGGAACGTGCCATGGTATGGATGCATCTGCAGTCAGCCGGGTATATAACCGGTGGTTATGACGTGGCTGCGGCAGTAGTTGCCCAGGGTGATGAATATGCCTGTCCGGTTACTGTATGTCCGGATAATGGTTTCGGTGCCGGTATGAATTTAAATTATGGCGCCCTGAGACAGGCCGCTGGCGGTAATGCGCATGAGCTGATAACGGGCCGTGGTATTCCTGTTGAGGTGTTGGCTGAACTGGATCGAAAAGTTGATGATGGTGAGGCAGGATCCGGAGCAATGCAGTTGGGACAGGCAGGTACCAACTGGGGCGCCGGAACAGAGCTCACTGACTGTCAGGGAGCTGTCGTGGGCAGTTATGAGTTATTAAACCCAAGCTCTAACTGTGCTGCGGTATTTAGAAATTTCTAAGCCAGTATTAGCAGAGATATGTATAAAAAAGAGTCCTTAAGGGCTCTTTTTTTGTGAGCGAATATGGCGATCAAATGTCAGCAAGTCGTTAAACACTACGGCGATAAAGTGGTTCTTGACAAGGTTAACCTCGAGATAAAAGACGGTGAGTTCTTCGGCCTGGTCGGAATGAACGGCAGTGGAAAATCAACCTTGATCAAAGCCGTGCTGGACCTGATCGGTATCGATGCCGGTACCATAACGATACATGGGCAGTCGAATCGAAGCATTAACTCACGTGAGAATGTTGCTTATCTTCCTGACCGGTTTTCACCGCCCGTGCATCTGCGGGGGCAGGACTTTATTCAATATATGCTGCAGTTGCATGGCAGTGATTGTGATCAGCAGCAGATCAATAACCTGCTGGATG
>DAOVJH010000042.1 GCA_030673345.1 Pseudomonadota bacterium | reverse complement strand
CCTGTATGAGATTCGTCGACAGCAAAATGCAGGATAGTTCAACCCTGCATATCGTCGTACCCGGCATCTGCGGGCCACTAGCCGAAACGCAGTCATTGAGAGATAGTCATAAGGTCCATCAATGGCTGAAGTATTTATCAAGATCTCATTGCAAACCATCACAAGGAAACGCCAATGATGTTATCGCTTCGATATTGCAGCTGAAATTCGAAACTGACTTTCCGTCTGCGGCATTAAGCCTGCTGGCAAATGGCCTGTATGACGCTGAACTGTTTTATATGCATGCTGACCCCGTGCATCTGCGGGCAGATATGGATCATGCGATCTTAACGTCGAGTGTTGACCTGGATGTCAGTGATTCAGATTTAGATGAAATTTTTGAGACGCTCAACCAGCATTTTAATGCCGATGGTCTGAATTTTTTTTCGGTCGATAAAAAACGGTGGTTCGTATCGAGCAGTAGCGAGATCATGATGAGCACCACCCCGCTAGTTGATGCGATAGGCAGAAACATCAATTTTTTGCTGCCAGCTGGCGAGCACGCGACCCACTGGAAGCAGATGCTGACGGAAGCTCAGATGTTAATGCATTCACATGAGCTAAATGCTTTGAGAGAGAATGCAGGTCAGCCGAGCATCAACAGTTTATGGTTTCATGGTTCAGGAAAATTGCCTGACTTCGAAACTGACAAGGACATTACCCTGTGCAGTAACCATGATGTATTCGATGGCCTGGCCCGCCACACGGGCTGCCGTTACATGAAAGCGCCCGATTCTGTTAATGGATATACTGAATATTTGTTAAGCTGTAAAAAAGATTCTGTGAACGTTCTGCATCTTCCAGAGCTTGAGAGTCTGGTTAACTATACTGATGTCAGGCCGTGGATGGATCAGCTAGCGGTATTGCTGGAAGGCTGGATCTACCCGCTATTAAAGTTTGCTAATAAAAATAATATAAGCGTTACCCTGTATCCCTGTAACGAAAAACGATATCAGTTTTCGAAGTATGATGTCTTAAAGTTCTGGCGCGGGAGTGAACTGGAGAATCATGTCAACAGCTACTGATCAGCAAAGCGATAAAAAGACAGCCGAGGTTAACACCGGCTCGTCGATCAGACGTAGAGATGTTTCGGTCAGTGATGAACTGGAAAATAGCAGCTTGCATCCACTGCTGAAAAAAATCTACGCTAACCGGGGTGTGACCACCTTAAAACAGATTGATTACAGCCTGAAAGAGTTGCTCGATTTTTCATTATTGAAAGATATCGACATAGCTGCTGATATTGTGTCACAGGCCATCATCGAGGCTAAACGTATCGTCATCGTTGGCGATTTCGATGCGGATGGCGCAACCTCATGCGCAGTGATGATGCGTTCACTGAAGGCCTTTGGTTTAGATGATGTTGATTACCTGGTGCCAAACCGGTTCGATTATGGTTACGGATTAAGTCCACAGATCGTCGATGTGGCGGCCCAGCTAAATCCGCTGGCAAAACCGGACCTGATCGTCACCGTCGACAATGGCATCTCGAGTATTGCGGGCGTTGATCGTGCCAATGAACTGGGTATACAGGTGGTGGTGACCGACCATCATCTGGCCGCCGATACATTACCTGATGCAGCCGCTATCGTTAATCCAAATCAGCCGGGCTGTGAATTTCCAACGAAGGCGATAGCCGGTGTCGGTGTCGCTTTTTACCTGATGCTCGCCGTGCGTGCCAGCCTTCGATCAAAAGACTGGTTCGATAAAAAGTCAGGCCGTAGTGAACCTAATATGGCTAACTATCTGGACCTGGTCGCCCTGGGCACCGTCGCTGATGTGGTGCCGTTAGATGAGAATAATCGCATATTGGTTGAATCGGGGTTACAGCGGATTAGGAGTAACAAAGCGTGTGCGGGTATAAATGCGCTGCTGACTATCGCAGGGAAATCTATCGAAGGCTGTTCATCACAGGATTTTGGTTTTATCATCGGGCCGCGGCTAAATGCTGCAGGCCGCCTGGATGATATGTCCATCGGCATCGAATGCCTGTTATCTGATGATTACGAGCAGGCATTTAAACTTGCTTCAACCCTGAACCAGATGAATCTGCAGCGCCGTCAGATCGAAGGTGAGATGCTCGAGCAGGCTCTTGGCCTTCTGAATCAGCAGGTTGAGCTGTTAGATGATGTGGCACTTGTCCCTGATGCGCTGGCACTTTATGACGAACAATGGCACCAGGGTGTCGTCGGCCTGTTAGCGTCGAGGATAAAAGAAAAATATCATCGTCCTGTTATCGCATTTGCAGATGCAGGTGATGGTGAATTGAAAGGTTCAGGGCGATCCATCCCTGGCTTGCATATGCGTGATGTGCTTGATGCGGTATCGAAGCAGGAAGATGATCTTATCGAAAAATTTGGCGGCCATGCGATGGCGGCCGGCCTGAGTATCAAACAAAAAAATCTTACGCGGTTTCAACAGGCATTTATCAAACAGGTGGGCGCTGTCCTGCGTCCCGAAGATCTGAACAATATCAATGAAACAGACGGTCCTGTTAACGAAGCATACATGACGATTGAAGCCACTGAGATATTTAAATATGCCAGTCCCTGGGGTCAGTTGTTTCCAGAGCCGGTTTTCGATGATGTCTTTAAGGTTTTAAACTGGCGCATCGTCGGTGAAAAGCATCTGAAACTTGATCTGCTGAAGCGGGATTCGGGTGTGTGTTATCCTGCCATCGCTTTTAACAAAACAGATGATGACCTGCCGGCAGGTGATGAAGATATTCATATCGTTTATCGGCTCGATGTTAATGAGTTTAGAGGTAAACGCAGCTTGCAGCTTATCGTGCAGCATATAGAACCCGTGATGGGAGAAATTTAGTTTTTATCGACATTATGTATTCTTTAATAAGACGATTTTTATTTTTATTCGACGCAGAAAAGATCCATGTCTTTTCTTTGAAAGCACTGAGTTTTGTCAGTAGCATCGGATTACTGCGGTTTTTTGTTGAAAAGCGTGTAGATTCTCCTGTTACCGTTATGGGGATAACATTTCCAAATGCTGTCGGTCTGGCTGCGGGTCTGGATAAAGACGCCCGGCATATCGATGCACTGGCACAATGCGGTTTTGGGTTTATCGAAGTCGGTACAGTGACGCCACTGGCGCAGCCGGGTAACGACAGACCAAGGTTGTTTCGCCTGCCGGCTGATAATGCCATCATCAACCGGATGGGGTTTAATAACGCAGGTGTTGAAGCGCTGGTCAATAACGTAAAAGCAAGCAATAAGAACTGTGTGCTCGGCATCAACATAGGGAAAAATAAAGATACGCCACTGGAGAACGCTGTCGATGACTATCTGGCCTGTATGCGGCAGGTTTATCGTTATGCTGATTACATCACCATCAATATCTCATCACCCAATACACCGGGATTGCGGGATCTGCAACATGGTGAAGGACTTAGCTCGCTGCTCACACAGCTGAAAAATATGCAGGCGGAACTCAAACAGCAATATCAGCGTTACGTGCCGCTGGCAGTGAAGATAGCACCAGATCTTGAAGATGATGAGATTCAGGATATTGCAAAACGTTTATTGTCAGCAGATATCGATGCGGTAATCGCAACAAATACCACGAATAGCCGTCCGGCATCTTTGAAGTGTGTTGAAACTGCTAGTGAGACGGGAGGGCTTAGCGGCGCGCCCGTTTTCGAACAGTCAACGCATGTGTTGAAGCAGTTGGTTGCCGCACTGGAAGACAAGTTACCAGTGATTGCCGCAGGCGGTATCACTTCTGCAAAAGATGCTCAGGAAAAGATCGATGCGGGTGCAAGCCTGGTTCAGGTATATACCGGTTTTATCTACGCTGGACCTCAGCTGATCAATGATTGTGCGATGGCATTAAAAAACAGATAGTATTTATATTTCAAACCTTAAAAATAGTTTATATACGGTTATTTCTCGTATATATCTGCTATATTTATTGAAGTGTTATCGCTAAAATAAAATAATAAAAACAGTCACTTATAATATCAATTCAGATGTGATTGCTATGAAACCTGTTTTAAGTGTTTTTTTCAATTTTGACAGGTCTCAAATGTTCTTCCAGCTTACGGGGTATTGGTCATGAGTGAACGTGTATTTTTATTTCTCGTCGGTGCGTATATCCTGGCCGCACTGTATCTGGGGATAGATTTAATGATCTATGTATTAAGTCTGTGGTTACTCTTCGAAGCGATAACCGATATTCGTCTGACGACCTTAACTCAGAAACTCATGGGAAAAACAGTTCCAGCCGGTCTGATCGTATTTCAAACACATCAGCGATTTGATTTCGATGCTAGCAGAGCATGGCGTATCACTGTCGCGATTTTGCTAGGCGGTTCGCTCCTGTTATTAAAGGAGCAAAATGTTGAATTCGTATGGTTTGTCCCCTGGTTTATGGGGTTTGCAATAATGGGTGCGGGTGCCAGCAGTGTTTGTCCTGTTCTTTTGTTCATCAGGTGGCTTGGATTTAAATAAAATCAATGCAAGGTGAGGAACAAAAATTTGAGGTAAAACTTCCTGCTCGAATTACCGGTCTCGTTTTCTGGGGGCTGGTGTTTATCGGCCTGTTACTCGCCGTCATAATATTACAACGTGCAGAATCGGATCTTGTCGCTGAATCTCATAGAGATACGCTGATTATTTCATATGAGATAGAAGAGATAGCTGAAGAGTTTTCTGATCCGCCCGTCCTGGAAAATGCATCTGGCAGGATAAGGGCAAAGATCCTCGAACACATCGAAGAATTTGGCTTTCATGCGGCGCGCCTCTATGAGGATGACTATTCAGTATCGATCGGAGAGATACAAGACAACGATGATGTTTATGAATATACCCTGCATTACATTGCGAAAGACTCGACAGACCCGCATAAGATACACTTAGAACTCTATAGCACTAACGCCAAAGAAACGATAGCTGAACTACGTAAGAACTTCCTTCTGTCTATCGGTTTTGGTGTGTTCATTTTTGGCCTGTTCTTGCAGCGCATCTTACAGAAGATGCTGTCATCGCCATTTCAGAAGATGGTAACCACGGCAGAACAGTTCTCGCAAGGTAAAGATGACGTTCGATTTGATGATAAGAGGGCTGACGAGTTCGGTTACCTCGGTAAATTTATAAACAATGCGATCGAATCGATCCTGTCGAGTAAAGATGAATTAATACTTGCATTAGAGCGTGCATCAGAATCAGAAGCCGCTTTAGGTGTCGAAAAAGAAAGGGCGGAGGTGACACTGCATTCGATTACTGACAGTGTTGTTACCGTTGATATCAACGAATGCATCGTCTATCTGAATCCCGCAGCAGAAAAATTACTCGGCAGTACGATCAGTGAGGTCAGCGGAAAAGAGTTCAGGAAGACTTTTAATATAGTCGAAGAGAGTACGGGTGAGGCTATCGATGATGCCTTGCACACCTGTTTTGTGACGGGAGAGATCGTCCATCTGCCCGAGCACTCATCGCTGATTACAAAAGATGATGCTGTAGTGTCAATCGAGGCCTCGATCGCACCCATGAAAGCGGCTACTGGTGACCTGATGGGCACAGTGATCGTCATACAGGATGTTAGCCATACCAGACGTCTGACCAGGCAGCTCTCTTATCAGGCAAGCCATGACCTGTTGACCGGGTTATACAACCGGCGAAAATTTGAAGAAAATCTTCAGGAAATACTGATCAATGTTCGTGAAGAAGACAGAAAACATGCACTCTTTTATCTGGACCTGGATAACTTCAAGATCGTAAATGATACCTGTGGCCACGTGGCTGGTGACGAATTGCTGAAACAGCTGCCGGCATTGTTTAATGAAGTACTGCGAACCGGTGACATAATCGCGCGTTTGGGCGGGGATGAATTTGGCATAATTCTGGAAAACTGCGGGTTGCAACAGGCGGCAAGTATAGCCGATAAGATCCGTCAGAAGATAAAAGATTACCGTTTTATCTGGGATGATAAAACATTTGAGATCGGTGTAAGTATCGGTGTTATCGGTATCACCCGGGACAATGCAGAGATGTCACAAGTATTAAGTTCTGCAGATGTGGCATGTTATGCAGCAAAAGATGCCGGGCGAAATCGAGTGCATATCTATGAACCCTCTGACGAGGCTGTCAGTGAGCGGTATGGCCAGATGCACTGGACTGCGCGGATATCGAAAGCACTTAAAGATGACCGTTTTCAACTTTACCAGCAGCCGATCGTCGGTGCTAGCGACAACAAGAGGACACATCTCGAGATTTTGTTGCGTATGATCGATGAAGATGGAAATATTATTCCGCCGGGCGCCTTTATGCCCGCAGCTGAGCGTTATGGTTTGATGCCTGAGATAGACCGCTGGGTGATAGAAAAAGTGTTTGCATTTATGGGCAGAAATGATCCTTCAGATCCAATAAAGGGTACTGATCGAATTTTTGCGATCAACCTGTCAGGTGATTCGATCAATGATGGAGGCTTGCTCGATTTTATTCTCGAATGCAAAGCAAAAAATGACATCTCGTTAACAAATGTCTGTTTTGAGGTGACGGAGACAGTTGCTATCAGTAATCTGGGTAAGGCCACCGTTTTTATCAATGAATTAAAAAATTATGGTTGCCAGTTTGCGCTGGATGATTTCGGCAGTGGTTTAAGTTCATTTGCATACCTGAAGAATCTGCCGGTTAATTATTTGAAAATTGATGGCAGCTTCGTGAAGGATGTTAGCAAGGATGATATCGACAGGGCGATGGTTGAGTCTATCCAGCAGATAGGTGAGGTCATGAAACTTTCCACCATCGCGGAACACGTAGAGGATGAGTCGACCTTGAATGTATTGCAGCAGATAGGTGTGGATTATGTGCAGGGTTACCACCTGGGGCGTCCGCAAGCAATCGAAGATGATTAATGAATACAGTAAGTGACAGATAAAAAAGGCGCCCTGGGCGCCTTTTTTATTTTGCCGCTGCATCACATATAGATGCGGCGCACCTGGATATCTGGCGTACTGTGGTCCCACACCTCGTTAAAGAAATCGGTCAGCTTTCCTGCACGCTGTGGCGACATGAAGTTGATGCTTGCTTTGTAGTTCCTGTTGGTCGCTGAAACTCTATATAGCAAGCCAAGCTGGTCGACCACCATAAAAGCACATTGTTCGTCTCTGTGCTCACGTGAAGGATTATGGATAAAAACAGAGCTGGTTAAGTTCTGAGCAAGTTTGATAAGACGGTGCCCATTCTGTACGGCTTTTCTCGAGTCCTGGGTAAGGATTCGAATTTTAGTGTTAGGGTGTTTTTTTGCCAGTTCAAAAATGGATCGTTCGAAGGTTTTATTGCTGTATAACTCGGCGTCCAGATCCTGACTGAATATATCGATGCTGTGATGTGCCTGTTTGGCCAGTGATATCGCTGCATTCATATTTTCTTCTGCGGTGTCGATATGAACTTCCTCAACGGTTTCGCCAAGTTTGTAAAACATAGGAAGTTCTTTAGCCATAGGCTGAGAGGGGATAACTAACATAATTTGTGCTCATTTTATTTTTTATTATTATTTATGAGTATTATTTAGCAGATTTTTCGCAACATTTCACGATGTGGGATATTTGCTTCATAAAAAATATCACCGGTGGTGGTAAATCCGTGTTTTTCATAGAACAGAACAGCCGACACCTGAGCGTGAAGGTAAACGTTGCAGGTTTTTTGCCTGCCTGCTGTTCGTAAGATGAACTGAAGTAATTTACTGCCTGCTCCCTGGTTTCGATGCTCTGCTAATACGGCCATTCGACCGATCTGGCCGTCAGGTTTAAGCCGGGCGCACGCGATGTGCTGGCCTTCGAGTGTGGCGATGAAGTGTGTTGATGAATCATCGAACTCATCCCACTCAAGTTCTACCGGGACTTTTTGTTCTTCGATGAAAACCGTCTGACGTATCTGTTTCAGGCTGTCTTTCTCTGTTTTCCAGTCTGCGATACGTATTTCGGTATTGTGTTTAGACATATTTAACTATTGTCTAAAGTTATGATTGAACCGTCATTGAACAATGTTAGAAACACCTTCTCATCATCAGCTGTCATGACTGATTGAAGCTGCTGAAAATTTATCTGATCATCCTCACATAACCGTTCTGCAAATTGGCTGCTGACCTCGTAAGTCAAACCATCAACAAATAATAAGGCGGCCTGATTATGGTAACTGAACAGAAAATTAGAGTATGGTGAGAGTGTCAGCGCAGATCGTGCTGCGAGCGTAGTCAGTTCATCAGAATCAATATCGTGGTGGCCCTCTAAATTGGCTTTAGAGCTGTCTTCAAAGGCTTTGTTATCACTGCGGTATTGTCCGAGCCAGCGTTTCACTTGCTCAGGTTCCAGCGTAAGACCCTGCTGCAGGTATTCAATAAATTGCGAGACAGTATCTTCTGAAATTTCAGCGTGGTGTTCGGGTTTGGCCGGTGACTTATCAGTGTAGCGTGCTGCGGTATGAATGTTTTCGTTCAGAAAGTTCACGTAGTCACTGGTGATGGTTTTTAATG
>DAOVJH010000199.1 GCA_030673345.1 Pseudomonadota bacterium | reverse complement strand
CCTGATTATTTTTTACGTCACTATTTTCTATCGCTGCAGACGCCGACTGTTTTGTATCGATCACAAAGTTAACTCGGTAACTTAATCGATACTCTCTGACACGACCGCTGCCATCGACCGAAAGGGTCCGCCGGGTTTTCTCTTCATTGAGCAGCGACAGCGTTGCATTTGACTGCCCCGCCCGATTGACAACTTTTATCTTATTCGCAACCAGTAACGATTTTATCTCACGCGCCAGCTCGAACGCACTGTTCTGCTCGATATAGATCGGTGAAAGAGTGTCGGCCAGGTCTATCGATCCGCGCAGCTGAAAACCACAGGCATTAATGCTTGCTGCGATCACAAGGTATGCAATCACGCGCATTGAACTTTTTGAGATTCGGCGTGCGTTATAGAACATGCTAATTAGCAACGATATTAACTAATCGGCCAGGCACCACGATAACTTTCCGTACTGTCTTGCCTTCGATATTCGCCACGATTTTCTCATCAGCCAGCGCTGAGGCTTCTATGCTCTCGCTATCAGCATCAGCAGAAACGTTTATCTTAGAGCGCAATTTACCGTTCACCTGAACCACCAGTTCGATCTCATCTCGCACCATGGCCGACTCATCACACTCAGGCCATGCAACATCAGCAAGCAATTCATCGTGCCCCAGTTCTTCCCATAACTGTTGCGTTATGTGCGGTACTATCGGTGACAGCAATAAGACGATGCCTTCGATCGCTTCGCGGACGACAGCACGACCCAGTTCACTGTTATCGTCGAATTTGCTCAAGTCATTCATTAATTCCATCACTGCCGCAACTGCCGTATTGAAGGTGTGGCGACGGCCGATATCATCGGTAACTTTAGCGATGGTCTCGTGCAACTTACGTCGGATGTCTTTCTGTTCAGAACGCATCTCACTGTCACTGTCTCTGTCACTAAAGGCCATCACCTCTGGCTGTACCGAAACGTGTGTTGCAACCAGCTTCCATAAGCGCTTCAAGAAACGCGCAGCACCGTCAACGCCTTCATCATTCCACTCCAGCGACTGTTCTGGCGGTGCCGCAAACAGGATAAACAGACGTACCGTATCAGCGCCGTATTTTTCGATCAGCTGTTGCGGATCAACGGTATTACCTTTCGACTTGGACATCTTGCTGCCGTCTTTTAACACCATGCCCTGTGTTAATAGATTTTTAAATGGCTCGTCATTGTCCAGCAGACCCTCATCGCGCATCAATTTATGAAAGAAGCGGGCATACAGGAGATGCAGAACGGCATGTTCGATACCGCCGATATACTGATCGACCGGTGCCCAGTATTTAGCTCGCTCATCAAGCATGGCCCCTGCGCCATCAGCCCCTCTGGCATCCGGACAGGCAAATCGTGCGTAATACCAGGATGATTCAAAAAAGGTATCAAAGGTGTCTGTCTCACGCTCGGCCTCGCCACCGCATTCAGGGCAAGTGGTCTCATAAAATTCCGGCATCTTCTTGATCGGTGAGCCGACATCTTCACCGTATTCGATATCTTCCGGCAGCACGACCGGTAACTGGTCTTCTGGCACGGGTACCGTACCGCACTTTTCACAGTGTATGATCGGGATCGGTGTACCCCAGTAACGCTGCCTGGAAACACCCCAGTCACGTAAGCGGTAATTGGTCTGTTTTTCACCCTTGTCCATTGCAGCCAGTTTGTCTGCAATGGCATCAACCGCCTGCTCAGACGTTAAACCGTCAAATTCTGCTGAATTCTTGAGCACACCTTTTTCTACATAGGCGTCGTTTTCGACTGAGATATCACTGCCATCAGCGGGATAGATTACCTGCTTGATCGGCAACCCATAAGCTTTGGCAAAGGCATAATCCCGCGTATCGTGTGCAGGCACCGACATCACTGCGCCTGAGCCATAATCGATCAGCACAAAGTTTGCCACCCACACCGGCACCTGCTCACCAGTGATAGGATGGTTCGCCATGATGCCAGTGGCCATGCCTCTCTTTTCCATCGTAGCGACATCCGCTTCAGCCACACTGGTGGTCTTACAGGACTCTATAAATGCCTGCAATTCCGGGTTAGTTTCAGCGGCTTTTTTCGCCAGCGGGTGCTCTGCAGCCACCGCCACATAGGTCACCCCCATCAGGGTATCTGCTCGCGTAGTATAAACCGTAACCGCTTCTTCACCGTCTACGGCAAACTGCAGCTCAACCCCGGTAGAACGGCCGATCCAGTTGCGTTGCATGGTACGGACCTGTTCTGGCCAGCCATCCAGCTGATCGAGATCGTCCAGCAGCTGGTCTGCATAGTCGGTAATCTTCATGAACCACTGTGCTATCTCGCGGCGTTCTACCTCGGTATCACAGCGCCAGCATTTGCCATCGATCACCTGCTCATTTGCCAGCACGGTCTGGTCATTCGGGCACCAGTTCACACCGGCGGTTTTTTTGTATGCCATACCCTTTTTGAATAAACGGGTAAATAACCATTGCTCCCAGCGATAATAATCGGGTTTGCAGGTAGCCAGTTCTCGCTCCCAATCGTAAGCAAAACCGAGACGTTTTAACTGGTCGCGCATGTAGTCGATGTTTTCATAGGTCCACTTTGCCGGTGCCACCTTGTTCTTCATGGCGGCATTTTCAGCCGGCAGGCCGAACGCATCCCAGCCCATAGGCTGCAGTACATTTTTACCCAGCATACGCTGGTAACGTGAGATCACATCGCCGATAGAATAATTTCGTACATGCCCCATATGCAGACGACCGCTGGGGTAAGGAAACATTGCCAGGCAATAAAATTTTTCTTTTGTCGGATCTTCAATAGCGCGAAAAACCGTTTTTTCATCCCAGAGTTTTTGAACTTTTTCTTCTATTTTCTGGGCCTGGTATTCTTCATTCATAACGTATTTTCTTAAAAAAGTGCAGTTCGTCGGATGACGGCTCCTGCTATAAATATCTGGTCTATAACTATTGCATGAAGGATACACTAGCACTGTCACTTCATAAAGGATTGCTTGTGATCGATTACGGTTTTATAGGCATATCCAGCAAACGCTTAATCAGACATCGACAGCATCAAGGGATACCATGATTCAACTACAGAAAAAACCGGCAAACCACTTGATCTCAGCTTATAACCAGATGATAAAGGAAATGCGTAATGCATTTGACCATGCAGACCCGAGTGATATGTCATTACAAAAAGCGCTTACACTGGCAAAGCATCAGGCGGTACACCTCGGCGTAGTCACTACCGAAGAAGCGCATGAGATCAGCGAATACATCAAACGCGATATCAACGATGCCGCTGAATACATGATGGACTCCAGTGCCGAGTTCTATGACTGGCTGATGCTGGATATCGAGGTCATCGAACGCAAAGTAATAGACCTGTTTTTATCCGTTGCTGACAACACCCGCATTGAACTGGAGCAGTTTAAGCAGACAATACCGGATGACAAACAGAACCATCTCCAGAGAAACTCTGGTTAAGGCGTAATGCCAACTTTCGGTCAGAAGCTAACATCCGAAAAAAGTCAAAAGATTTTCACCACAGAGGCGCAGAGAAAAGCTGACAATAATGTTGTGTTTCTAAGGTAGGTGCGAATTTATTCGCACGACAAGCGCATACTTTGGCACCTTTGTGCGAATAAATTCGCACCTACATTTGGTATTCTCCAACAAGAACTTATTCTTTTCTCCGCGTCTCTGCGCCTCTGTGGTTCAGGCTTTTAAAGTTTTTGAGTATCAGCTAAGGTTCAACTGCAGCCGCTCAATTTCTTGCACCCACTGTCAAATCAAGTTTGAACTAATACTATTTATGCCTCGAAACAATAAACCCCAGCAATAACAGACTGCACAGGCCAACGATCAGCCAGTCGCCCCAACGCACGAACGGGGTCGAACCGCTGAGAGGCTGGACTTCGCCCTTTAATACACCCACTTCAAACTGCGGCAGCTGCTTGATGACTTCGCCGTGCGGGCCGATGATCGAGGTGATTCCGGTATTGGTCGAACGCACCATATAACGGCCAGTTTCCAGTGCGCGCATGCGCGCGATGGCATGGTGCTGATGCGGCTCGATCGAATCTTCGAACCAGGCATCATTGCTCACATTGACCAGTAATTTTGCCTGCGGCAGGTCT
>DAOVJH010000363.1 GCA_030673345.1 Pseudomonadota bacterium | reverse complement strand
GAATCATATTTTTCTGCAGACGAAAACAGGGGCTCATTGCAGCAGACGCAATGATAGACGCCAGTTTCTTTATTATTGTAATACTTGCCGGAGAACGCCGGCTCGGTTCCTGCTTCACGCGTGATGCGATACTCATCATCACTTAACTGCGCCTTCCATTCTTCTTTTGTTTTTTTCATTTTTTATATCCATGGATGGATGGTATTTCGCAAGGAGCCAGGGAGGCGGTGCGGTTACCTCCACGGATGAAGCGTATGCTGAAAATCGTCTGGAACGATTTCAGTACATTTTTCGTTGTTCATTGTCCTTCTAGCATTGCTCCCAGGGCAGATCATGGTATCGCCAGCCGCCTACCGTACTGCGATGATGATTTTCATCCAGCTTGCCTTCAAAACCTTCATCGATATGATAGACATTACGAATGCCAGACTCGACCAGCAGCTTACCTGCTTCATCGGATCTATTACCACTGCGGCAGATCAGAATAATCGGCACATCATCGGTAGATGACTCCTTCAAACCACCCAGAGCCAGCTTCCTTATTTCCATGACAAAATTCTTATTTATTACCCAGTCAGGCTCGTCTATCCAGGGGATATGCAGCGCACCCTGCGGATGGCCAACGAAAAGAAACTCCATGCTGGAACGGACATCGATCAGCAGTGCACGTGGATCCTGCTGACATATCTGCCATGCCTCAAGGGCCGTGATGGTTTTTAATTTTTGTGACATTTACTTTGTTACACTCGATAAATTAACTACCGTAGCGAGCAAGCCTTACATCGCTATATTTTTTTCCGACGGGTTTTTCACTTCATCACTCGTCAACTGATTATCAACATATTGCATAAATGGTGACAGTCGTTCGGCCACCGTGGCCAGGTGCTGTTCTGGAATCTGGTAAAAATTACCTGCCAGGATATGCGTAAACGCCTCACCGATATCCTGTTCTGTGATAACTAATGGCGGCTCTTCCTCATCGGCCACATCAGAATAACAGACTACCCGCTCTGTCGTTGACGAAATCGCTCGCTGCAGAGCATCCTCAGCCTGATCGAGCAATTCGTTAAATTCGAGCGCCTCACTGAAGTCCGGCGAGGCATACCCTGTCTTGAAGCTGACACGAATCTTTTCCTTGCCAGTATCAAACACCAGTTTATCGATACTCTCACGGACTCTTTCGATGACGATCTGTGTTTTCTGTTTATTTGTCATCGGCAGGATAAGCGCATATTTTGCAACACCCAGCCTTGCTGCAATATCTTCTTCACGCATGACTTCCTGCAAACGTTTGCCGACAGCGACGATGATATGCTGCGCAACTTTTTTACCATGGGTCAAAAAACAGTTCTGAAAATCAGTGATCTCAAAATAGACAGCGCTTATAAATAATTTGTGACGGCTAGCAAATGAAAAGGCTTTAGAACCCTGCTCCACCAACAGGTTTGCATTATATAAGCCGGTAAGTTTGTCGTAGCCTGTCTTCTTCTCCAGCTCCACTACTTTACGGCTCAGACGTGCATATGCCTTGGCACGGCTTAACAGATCAATCGATTCGAATGGTTTAGTAATAAAGTCGGTCGCACCGGCATCAAAAACTTCCTGCTTAACATTCTCTGTATCATCATGGCCAGTCATGATGATCACAGGCAGGTTGGCAATCTGATCGCTGCTGGAGGCTCGGATATTGTTCAGCAGTTCCATGCCATCCATATTGGGCATACTCAGGTCAGTAAAAATCACCGAGATGGCGCTATTTTCCTGCAGCATCTCCCAACCGACGAGGCCATCCTCAGCGAGATGTATCGTATACTCAGAACCCAGCATTTTTCTGGCAGCCAGGCGGATAACTTTAGAGTCATCAACGACCAGCACTTCAGGTTTTTCAGCAGACACTTCACTCATAGAACTACATATCTCGTATATTTCAAGAGGTTATTTTTTGCGAAATTGTCAATAGAGCATAGTTGTATATCACACAGTTGCAATTGAACAAGCTATAATTATTACCATTAAAAAGCTATATGAGACAGATATGACCTTCAATCTAAAAACATCAATAAACTACTGTTTTTTTCATAGCTAAAGCTATAATCAAAAAACAATAGAAACAACGTTTATAAAATAGTCATCATTTAAGGGCAGACGGAACCACTTTTCATGAGTGAAAACAACAAAAATAAAGAAGATAAAATCAATCAATATGACAGACTGATTGTGGACATCCTTAATAATCTAATCACGCGATTAGATGAGCTGATGTCAAACCTGCTGAATACAGCCCCGGACAAATTACTGGAGATATCAGATAAAGCAGATAGTAATGAAAAACTGGAACGTTATGAAAAGCAGACACATTATTCAGAGTTAATAGCCGAAGTTCAAATACTCAAGCCAACGATCAAGAGCAATTTTAACAAAAAAATTAAAGACTATCTGTTGCCTGCCAAAAAACTTGATCCAGAACAGGAAGCCATCGATGATGAATTAAGTTTGATGGATCATGACATAATGGAAACCATGGTACTCATTGAGGGTATAAGTAACCATGCCCTGGATCAATATCGTGAACAACT
>DAOVJH010000226.1 GCA_030673345.1 Pseudomonadota bacterium | reverse complement strand
CTTGTTGCTGCATGAGTACATTATCGGCTAACTGAATGGTGTTGTTTTTGTCATTGATGAGGGCGGAGTTGGCACTTATCAACCATTGCCTGCCTGTTTCCAGAAGATGGATGACCGGTTGCTCGACCTTTGTTTCGTCGGAGTCATTGTAGCGTTCGAGGTGTTTTCCGTTGAGTATGTATGCCGGTTTTCCGTTATCGTCCATCGCTGTCATCTCAAAATCATTCATGAATATTTCGACATAACGTTTGCTCTGCGTTTTCTCAAGCGGATCTTCATCATTATAATATTTCATCGTTGACTGCCATACGACGATTGCCGCGGCGGTGAAGACGGCGATACTGATGAACCGTTTCATCGTTCCAGTTCAGGATTATTGTGAGTAGAGGTAGGAATGAAGCTTGTCACTGAGCTGGCCTTTTGCTTCGAGGATGAATTCACAGACATCGCGAACGGCGCCATAACCGCCGCTGCGGTCGGTTATCCAGTGTGCATGCTGCTTCACAAACGGGTGGGCATTCTGCACTGCGATGGCGAACGGCAGCTGTGACATGATCGGCAGATCGACTACGTCATCACCGACATAGGTAATCTGATCTTTGCTGAGATTAACTTCTTTGAGCAAGGCTTCAAAAGCAGGAATCTTGTCGCGGTAACCCTGATATAACATGGTGACACCCAGGTCGTTCATCCGGTGTTTGACAAGTTCTGATTTGCGTCCAGTGATGACGGCAACTTTGACGCCGCACTCCTGCAGCATGCGCAGGCCGTGGCCATCGAGCGAGTTAAAGGCTTTGTACTCGTCGCCATTGTTATCAAAGAACAGGCTGCCATCGGTCATGACACCGTCGATGTCGAAGATGACCAGTTCGATATTTTTTGCTTTCTTAATTATGTCTTGCATAGAAAATAGTTTTAAGCCGTAAGTTGCAGGTTGTCTGGTTTATATTATTTGTTCAGTTGTTATAACTTTTAGTTAGACGATGCCAGCACGCAGTATATCGTGCATATTGAATGCGCCAACAAGCTTGTTGCTTTCATCGACTACCAGCAGGCCGTTGATGCCATGGTCGTCCATCAGTTTTACGATACTTGCGGCCAGCTCACCGGGCGTTGTGGTCCTGCAGTTTTTCGTCATCACATCACTGATGGCAGCGCTGTGTACATCGATGTTTTTGTCCAGTGAGCGGCGTAGATCACCATCGGTGTATAAACCCAGTACCTTGTCCTGTGCATCGACGATGGCAGTCATGCCCAGGCCTTTTTTGCTCATCTCGAGCAGCGCTTCTGAGACGGTGGCATTTTCATACACTTTGGGGACACGGTCGTCGGTGTGCATGATGTCTGATACATGCAGTAATAAACGTTTGCCTAAACTGCCGCCGGGGTGGGAAAGGGCGAAATCTTCCGCAGTAAAACCGCGTGCCTGAAGCAGGGAAACGGCCAGGGCGTCGCCCATGACGAGGGCGACCGTGGTGCTCGAAGTCGGTGCCAGGTCATGTGGGCAGGCTTCCTTGCTGACACTGACATCCAGATTGATATTGGCTTCAGTGGCCAGCGTGGAATTTTTATCGCCTGTCATGCTGATCAAAGGCACGGCAAAACGTTTCAAAATCGGGATGATGGTGGTGATTTCAGCCGTGTTGCCGGAATTGGACAAAGCGATAACAACATCGTTTTTGGTGATCATGCCAAGGTCGCCATGACTGGCTTCGCCAGGATGCACAAAAAATGCCGGGCTGCCGGTGCTGGCGAGTGTGGCAGCAATCTTGCCGCCGATATGCCCTGATTTCCCCATGCCGGTAACGACGATGCGGCCTTTGCAGCTCAGCAGTAACTCGCAGGCATTAGCAAAGTTTTCATCGATACGAGATTGCAGCGCAGTGATTTCCGCCAGTTCGGTGCTGACAACTTCACGACCAAGCCTTTGAAAGTCGAAAGCGGGGAAGTCAGTTTTATTGATTGGAGGCATAAATAATTCCGTTAATTACTTATGCTAAAAAATAACAGCAATTGATAAGCAATGAAAGCGCTCAATAATATGCCACCTTCCAACCGGTTGATTCTGCCTTCACCACGAAAGCCATATGCCATGATAAATAACATGATGGTAAGGATTAAGACGATGGGCAGATCCCGGTAAAGAACGCTTTCGTTCAGTGTAGAAGGGCTCATTAGCCCGGGTATTGCAAGAACACCTAAGGTGTTGAACAGGTTTGAGCCGATAACATTGCCGATAGCAATATCATCTTCATTTTTGAGTGCACCGGTAATGGATGCCGCAAGTTCCGGCAAACTGGTACCAATAGCGATGACGGTTAAGCCGATAATAAGCTCGCTTATGCCTAACTCAGTAGCAATATTAACCGCGCCCCATACCAGGATCTTTGAGCTTGCCGTTAACAGGATCAGGCCTGTTATAAGCCAGAACAAAGCGTGAGATGTTGACATCTTGCCCGGCAATTCTTCTATGATTTCGTCAGTCAGCGCGTCATCTAACTGGTTACGTATCCCCTGCCGTGTTATCCACCACATCAGTACACACAACAGCGTTGCTAAAACAAAACCGTCAAATTGATTTAGCGTCATATCGCTCATTAAAGCGATCGCTACTATTGTCACCAGTAGCAAAATGGGTAATTCTTTTCTGATGATGCGAGATTGTACTTCCAGTGGTGCTATCAGCGCGGCTACCCCCAATACCAGTGTGATATTGGTAATATCAGAGCCCAGCGCGTTACCGATGGCCAGGGACGGGCTGCCGTCATATGCAGCAAAGCCGGCGACCATCATTTCGGGCGCAGAAGTACCAAAACCGACGATGGTAAGGCCGATGATCAGCGGCGGAACATCAAAATTACGTGCTGTTGCAGCGGCACCGACGATGAAACGATCGGCACTCCAGATCAATAAAATAAAACCGAGAATAATGGCGAGGCTATCAATTAACATAGGCTATGGATACGGGGTGTTGCTATTGAAGTTTTTGTTATTAGAGATCAAAGTGCGAAGAATACGCTATGTGATTAAATTCGCCAAGAAACCTTTCGCTTTTATTTTAAATGGTATTTAGGTGGTTCGTTGAAACAGACAATTAATTTAGGTGCCTACGGCTGGCTCCATGAGCACTGGTTAAATTCGTTTTACCCGGAAGATTTGCCCGAGGACTGGCGACTGTCCTATTACAGTAACGAGTTTAATACGGTTCTGGTACCTGCAGATTACTGGCAGACTATACAGGTTGACGATTGTGAAGACTGGATAGACGGCGTGCAGCCGGAATTTCAGTTTTTTATCGAATGTCACGGCAGTATGTTTGAGAATGTTTCGCTGGAAGGTTTGAGTGAGGCATTACAGATATTAAAGCCGCAATTATCATCGCTGGTTTTCCTGGATGAGCAGCAGATGGGTGATACCGCAAAAAAACAGTTTGGCCGGCTGGTCGAAGCCCTGGAACTGGATGTGTTTGGCGCGGCACCTGATCCAATGGCCCAAAAGATATGGCGGCCGGAAAGCACACAATGCGGGCCGTTTTATTCAAGTTTTGCCTATATCGAAGATGAGCTGTCAGATTTAAGAGCGGCCAGAGTACTGGTTGAGAAGTTTGCATTACACTTAAAGGAAGACGAAAAAACAGCCGGGCAGGCGACGATGATAGTGGATCACCCGCGGTTACAGGCGGGAAATATAAGCAAATTTCGTTCGGTTCTGGAAGTAATGGGATATTAGCGGCTTATTTTTATGGAACGTTATCTAAATATGGTGTATCAAATCATGTCGATGGTTGTGACATGTTACAATCCCGCGAAAATAACAATATTTCAATAAGG
>DAOVJH010000236.1 GCA_030673345.1 Pseudomonadota bacterium | reverse complement strand
GTGCCCATTTAGCCAGCACCATTATCATGCTGCGCCAGAACTCGCCCACGTTGAAAAACACGTACGCTCAGACAGCTGGCGCAGAAAGCTCATGATAACAGCGCCGTCTAAATGGCTTGCTGAGGTGGGCTGAAGGTCAAGGTCAAAAACGGTGTTTCATTAATACCGTGATTTAATTCTGTTGGCTTTTGATTTTGTTTCTTTGTTTCTAGTTTTTTGCTTTTGACTTACCCTCACCTTAGCCAAGCCATTGAGGGATGACGGGTAGCATGGGCTTTCTGTGCCAGCTGTCTGAGCCCACGTGTCTTTTACGTGGGTGAGTTCTGGTACAGCATGCTAGCTGTTATGCCTCAATGGGAACCCCGTGCTTTTCAACGGGGCGCCAGGCGTAGTGACGGCTTTTTTTGGTTACTTTTTTTAGCTGATGAAAAAAAGTGACTCGCCCGCGGTGCGAATACCGCAATGCCTAACTAAACACCTACCGTAAATATTGCTCAACCTATCCCTAACTTCAGCTAAACCTGCAACAAGATCGCGGAATAAAGTTCCGCTCCTACAGGTGAGTGCATCACCAACGAGCGTGGATCGTGATACCTAACTAAAGCACCACAGTAAATCCAAAACACCAAAAAACCAATCCCAAAGTGACATAGATAACCACACTCAGTTATAATTCGCCTCTTCCAAAAAATCATGTAAAAGGCCAACCTATGACCGACGAAACTCAACGCCCTGTACGACGAGCACTCATCAGTGTTTCCGATAAAACCGACATTGTCGAATTCGCCAGAGCACTACACAACAAAGGCATAGAGATCCTCTCCACTGGCGGCACAGCCAAGCTGCTAATCGACGAGATGATTCCGGTCATGGAAGTATCAAAACACACCGGTTTCCCGGAAATAATGGATGGCCGTGTTAAAACGCTGCACCCGAAGATACACGGTGGTATTTTAGGACGGCGCGGTATCGATGATGGCGTGATGAAAGACAATGACATCGCCCCTATCGATCTGGTCGTGGTAAATCTCTACCCGTTTGAGGCCACCGTCGCCAAAGAGGACTGCTCACTGGATGATGCCATCGAAAACATCGATATCGGTGGTCCGGCAATGGTACGAGCCACTGCCAAGAACCATGCGTATGTCAGCATCATCGTCGACCCCGTTGATTACCAGCGCGTCCTCGAAGAACTGCATACCAACGATGGCGTCGTCAGCGATGCAACACGTTTTGACCTGGCTGTTAAAGCTTTTGAACATACATCCAACTATGATGGCATGATCGCCAACTACCTTGGCCGGGTTAAAGAAGATGGCACTATGGACGAACTGCCGCGCACCATTAATCTGCAGTTTAATAAAATACAGGAAATGCGATACGGTGAAAATCCGCATCAGCAGGCTGCTTTTTATACAGAGAAAAATATCGGTGACGCCTGTATCGCCACAGCAAAACAACTACAGGGTAAAGAGCTTTCGTATAACAACATCGGTGATACAGATGCCGCGCTGGAATGCGTCAAGCAATTTGAAGAGCCTGCCTGCGTCATCGTAAAACATGCCAACCCCTGCGGCGTCGCAATCAGCGATAACCTGCTGGATGCCTACAATAAGGCCTACAGCACTGACCCTGAATCAGCCTTTGGCGGCATTATCGCATTCAACCGTGAGCTCGATGGCGACACTGCAAAAACCATCGTCGAGCGCCAGTTCGTCGAAGTGATCATCGCACCGACTATCAGTGGTGAGGCCATCGAAGCGGTAGCCGAAAAGAAAAACGTGCGCCTGCTCGAATGTGGACAATGGGAAGGCAGCAATCCACGTATGGACTTTAAACGTGTGAATGGCGGCTTGCTGGTACAGGATGCCGACCTGTTACTGCTCAACGAGATGAAAGTTGTCAGTGAAGTACAACCTTCTGAACAGGAAATGAACGACCTGCTGTTTAGCTGGAAAGTCGCTAAATTCGTAAAATCCAACGCCATCGTTTACGGTAAAAACAATATGACCATCGGTGTCGGCGCCGGCCAGATGAGCCGTATCAACAGCGCACGCATCGCAGGCATCAAAGCTGAACATGCTAGCCTGGAGGTCCCTGGTTCAGTGATGGCTTCCGATGCTTTCTTCCCGTTCCGCGATGGTATCGATGCTGCTCACGAAGCAGGCATAGTCGCCGTCATACAGCCCGGCGGTTCGATGCGTGATGATGAAGTCATTGCTGCGGCCAATGAATTTGGTATGGCCATGGTGTTTACCGGCATGCGCCATTTCCGTCATTAGCATCAAGACTCATTCTAATGCAAGGTGTTGAAATAACAACGGATTTACTTATTCTTGCATAAAACTATGTTATAAAGTGTCTCATGGAAGAGAAGCGCCTCGAAGAAAATCGTCACTTACGCGAGCAGCTGGACAAACTGCTTAATGAGGCGCGCCGTAACGAACAAACCCAGACCTCGTTTGATGACTTTTCGTTATCTGTGGTAGCCGCACAGGGCCCGAAAGAACTGTTTGAACTACTACTGCACGAACAGAAAAAATTCCGCATCGATGAGATTCGACTCTGCCTGGTCGACCGTTTCCATGAAGTCGAACGCCTGCTCACAGAGAGCTACCAGACCAGCTATGAGGGCCTGAGTTTTATCGACACCGAAACCAGCAATCTGCTTATCTCCGATATACCAGACCGCCCGGTGTTAGGCACCCGCATCATCAGTAAATATGACTGGCTGATCAAAATCGAAGAGACCAGCAAATATCATTCCGCCGCACTGCTTCCACTAAAACGCGGCGATGAGATCATCGGTATACAGTTATTGCTAAGTGAGGACGCCAGTCGTTACAACAAAAACGATGGCACCACATTCCTGCAGAAACTCGGCGCCATGATCGCCATCTCCATCGAAAACTGCATCAACCGTCAGCGCACGCTGGAACTGGGTTATCAGGATGGTTTGACCAATGCTTATAACCGCCGTTATTTCGATAAACGCTTAAAACATGAAGTCGACCGCTGCTCTCGCAACAAAACCGATCTTGTCTGTCTGTTTATCGATGTCGATTTTTTCAAGCAGATAAACGACCAGCATGGCCATCAGGTCGGTGATGCAGTGCTCGTCAGGCTGGTCGCCCTGATGAGCGAACAGGTCCGCTCGAGTGATATCGTGGCACGTTATGGCGGTGAAGAGTTTGCCATAATATTACCCGATACAGGCATACAGCTAGCGCACGAGGTAGCAGAGCGTATACGCAGCAAAGTCGAAGCACAAAAACTTATCTTCGATGACAATACGCTGGGTATCACTGTATCCATCGGCCTGGCATCACTTAGCCAGATCAGGTTCCAGGAAGGAAATGACGCACAGGAGCAGATGGACAAACTGGCTGGTGGTCTGGACCAGTTGTTATTGAGAAAAGCAGATGAGGCCCTGTATCAGGCAAAACAGACCGGCAGAAACCAGGTCGTTATTCAAAAGATAACAAATTGATTTCCCGAATAACCCGGTAATAATTTTTAAAAACCAAGCTAAGAGTATCAGCTAATATTCACTGTTCAACTGAATGAAATTAGTTGAACGCACATGACTCCGTGCATTTAACTTCCAGCCGGCATCGTCCCCAGCCTTATCAGCAATCTCAAAATACCAGACACCTTCACTTATAGCCTGCCCTACATGACCGATATACTGGTCATCCAT
>DAOVJH010000487.1 GCA_030673345.1 Pseudomonadota bacterium | reverse complement strand
GCTGGTTACCAGATTGTTTGAGGATTTTTGATCTCACGGATCTAATCCGATCGAATGCCCAGCTCTGAGATTTCAGCGTATTCATTAATATTGCAGCGACCGGTGACGTAGACACGAACAGACCTGTTCGAAGAGACCGCCTCAAGCAGCGCAAGATACATCTCTCTGGCGCCTGATATATCATAATCCTGGTAGAACCACTGTTTCTCTTTGCAGCCACTCTTATTACCTTTGACCTCAAGATTTACTTTGAAGCGGTGATGTATCGTCGGAACAAGTTCGATCACATGCCCATAGTCTGTCCAGCCCGATGTTGCCTGTACCGCGTTAGCGAACAGAAGATAGACCGCAATGAGTAAATACCGCATCACCAATTCCTGTTGTATTCTATCGTTGCTGCACCTGGCGTCATTTCTTTCGTACTGCCAACAGCGCATCGTTCAGCATCGAGATTCTCATACCAGTCACGATAGTTAAGCATCACTGTAGGGGACATTATGCAGTGTTTATTGCCGAATGGGTGGCCAAGGTGCAGCAGCATGTGGCCCAGCTCATGGGTCAGCAGAGCCGCTGAATAATTGATGACCTGATCATCACTATAGGTCTCATCCTGACGCAAGGTCGTAAGCAGGACTGAATCGTTCAGCATCGGATACAGCATGACATACACATAACTATTAAAAGCGGTATTTTTATTGTATGTGGTAGTACCGGCCGTTATTCCGCCTCGTATCGATGAGTGTACATCCATCGCATAATATTCAGCACTGGCAACCAGCTGGTTGGTGATCAGGATATCATAAGACAGATCGCTGTAACCCAAACTATCCCACCATACCCATTCATGATACCCCTCTTCATCAAGAACCGGCCTGCCATCATTCGCCACCTGCGTTTTCCAGTACTGTAGCCGCGAGATTAGAGTATCGACCAGTGCATAAGACAGACTGATGAAGTCTTCGTGTTTTATTTCCGGATTTAACAGAAACGGCTGAGCATAACCGATGACGTTTAGCCTGTTGCCGGCATAGTTCGCTAATGTTTCAAACACTGCCCGCTGCATATCCTCTCGGACCTGATCATCAATAAAATTGATGTTTACGATCTCTTTTCTGCGCCGGTCTGCCACCTGAGGATCAAGGTGGCTGAAGACATCCTCGACTGAAAATGTGGCAACATCAGAAAATACCACATCGATCTGAAAATGCTGCTTCACCATCTGCTGACTACGTAACAATATCTTTTGTATCTGGGGTACTGACAGCTGTTTGAAGCGCGGATTTACAACGCTGGCGACAGTTAACCTGACAGGCTGATGGGAAATATCAGGCATTGCGATCGCT
>DAOVJH010000454.1 GCA_030673345.1 Pseudomonadota bacterium | reverse complement strand
TTCTATCATGGCGTTATCGCGGACATCCAGACTTTTATCACCCGTTACTTTCGCACCATCTACGGCACTCAATAACTGGTTTATTTCATCTGCATTTAAAGTTTTCGGCAACCGCTTCGCAGATTTTGGTGCAGGGACACCTGTCGCAGGATTATTCGTGGCGCAATCATAACGACATAAAAATTTGTATAAGCTGCGTATCGAAGAAAGCCAGCGTTGCAGACTTTTTCCTGACAGGCCCTGGCGATGCAGCGTTGCAACACACCGCCGTATATCCGCCTGTTTTATGTCATCCCATTCTGCAGATGGTGAGTTACCCAGACTACTGCATTGCAAGAAGTGCGCGATGTCTCGGCGATAGGCAGATACGGTATGGACGGAGTAACATCTTTCTGACTGCAGGTAACTAAAAAATCGCTGCAGATCATCTTCTAACAAACGGTCTTTTTGCTTTTCAGCAGGCATATGGCCTAGTCTTCTCGATTATCGAGGTGTCCCGCCAGCGACGCACTGATCAACTCACCGACCTGTGACAGAAAATCGGTGCCCATCGAAGAATTAAAACGCTGTGTATTGTCTGCGCCTAAACCGATGAGGCCCAGGTTGGCGCCGGCGATCAGCGGAATAATTGCTACCGATTTAATCCTTTCTGCATTCTCAGCAAAGAGGTAGGCTTTTTGTTCTTCCGTCGATTTACCGCATACCGTATTTTTGTGCTGCAACATCGTCTTGAATGCTTTTAAAGCGTCATCATTTACATCGACGAATAAACCTGCCGAGCGTTCGATCAAGTCTGCATCTTCAGTGAACAGTTTTACCACTGCATGGTCGGCTGACAGTTCGGCTCTAAACGTATCCAGTACGATACTGACCACATCATCGACGTCATGTGTTGCCAGTAGATCGACGGCAAGGCGATGCGATGTTTCAGCAAGGCGCTCATTATCGCGCGCCACATCCATCAGCTCACGCAACCGGTTTTCCTGTGCCTGTATCTTCTGCCTTAGAACCGCGACCTGTCTTTCGATCAAAGAAACGGCTCCGCCGCTCTGATGCGCCACCTCGAGCACTGCAACCAATTCCGGGTGACGCTCTAATATGTCGGGGTTTTCACGTAACAGGCTGATCAGCTGCAGATCTGTTGCCAACTGCTGCTCATGCTCTACGGTTATTTCCTCTTCAGATAATTCTTTTTTTATTTCACTCACGCCTAGCCCTTCTTAATTGTCTATGTTTATTCTGCCATCAAAAACGGTTGTTGCCGGTCCGGTCATTAATAATGCATCGTCCCCACCAGGCCACTGTATGGTTAGATCACCGCCGGTAAGATGCGCGGTTACCGTCTCATTCAGCAAACCCCGCATACGCCCCACGGCCACAGCAGCACAGGCCCCGGTACCACACGCCTGTGTTTCACCGACCCCGCGCTCAAAAACACGCAGGCGAATCTCATCCCGGTTGATGATCTGCATAAAACCGGCATTCACTCGATTCGGGAATTGCTCGTGGCTCTCTATCGCTTCGCCAATGGTAGCAATATCCATCATATCCAGGTCATCTACCTGCATCACTGCATGCGGATTCCCTATCGATACAGCACCTATAGCATATTCAGCGCTGTTCACCATGAGATCGTAGGTTTCCGCCTGGTTTTCAGCTAAAAAAGGCAGGCTTTGCGGTTTAAAATCAGGCACACCCATATCCACTGTAACCAGATCATCTTCTACT
>DAOVJH010000109.1 GCA_030673345.1 Pseudomonadota bacterium | reverse complement strand
CAGCACTGACAGCTGTCGATACTGACGGTGACGGCGTTAATGATGATGATGCCAGTGAAGGATACGGTGATGATGATGCTGACGGCATACCGAATTATCTTGATCATCTGTCTACACCGGCAAATGCTATCGAGAATCACACGATTAATCTTGCGACTAGTCTGTTGATCGAGACCGACCCTGGCTTGCACATAGCGAGGGGCCAGACGGCAGTGGCTGTACAGGCAAGCGGTGTATTGATCGGTATGCAGGACATCACTGACCACGGCGGTGCCGGCGGTATCGCTGTCACCAATGCTGGTACCGACCATACATTTATCAGCGGGCTGCTGAACTTCGAGATTTCAGGTCTAACAGAAAGTATCGAATCGATTCATGTTGTTATACCGCTGCAGTCAGCGATTCAGGATGGTGCTGTTTATCGTAAGTATAACCAGACAGGCTGGTTCGATTTCGTTGAAGATGATCTCAATGAGCTGAACAGTGCGGCTGGAAATGATGGCAGCTGTCCACAGCCTGGCAGCAACCTGTATGCGGCCGGCATGACAGTGGGTCACCTGTGTCTGCAGCTGACCATTCAGGATGGTGGTGCAAATGATGCGGATGGTGTACGTAACTTTGTGGTCAGAGACCCTGGCGGCCTGGCGCTAGCGCCTGAAGCAGAAGTGACGGCTGAGGCTGCTGATAACAGTGGCCGGGTGGGTTCGGTAAGCCTGTGGTTTATGCTGATGCTCGCGATACTGGCTGCGACCGTATGGCAGCAGCGCGTTAAACATCGGGTAAGAAGCCGAATCCGAATCCGGATCAATAAGCGATAGTTCGTAGCCGGGAAGTGCGCTGGCTGTGACTCTATCGCTAGTGATCAGATTACACGTGAGAAACGATTACTGTTTTTTTCCTGCAGGTAGCGGTCAAACTGCATACAGATAGACCGGGTAAGCAGGCGGCCTTTGGTGGTGATAGTCAGTTTTGTTTTTCCCATCTCCAGTAAACCATCGTCAGCCATCTGCGTTAAATTTTTCAATGATGATCTGAAGTAGCTCTCAAAATTTATCCGCCACCTCTGTTCGAGCCTGCTGATATCGAGGCTGCTGTTACACATCAGCTGATTGATGACATCTTGCCGTAATACGTCATCGTCTTCGAGTTCTATGCCGCGGAAAATTGGGATCTCACCCTTGTCCAGGCGACTTTGATATTCTTCGATGGTACGTACGTTCTGGCTGTAATTATCACCGACATGGCTGATCGCTGTGATGCCCATCGCTATCATGTCGCAGTCAGCGTTGGTCGAGTAACCCTGAAAATTTCGATGCAGGCTGCCTTGCTGCTGTGCTCTCACCAGGTCATCCGATTCTTTGGCAAAATGATCCATGCCGATATAGACATAGCCGGCGCTCTGTAATGTATCGATACATAATTGCAGGATGTTCAGTTTCTCTTCTGCAGAGGGCAGCTCTTCTTCATTGATGCGGCGCTGTGGTTTAAACATCTCAGGCAGGTGCGCATAATTATAGATGGCTAAACGGTCCGGCCCCAGTTCGATCGTAGTTTCCAGTGTTTTAGTGAAGCTGGTCAGGGTCTGTTTTGGCAGGCCATACATCAGATCGATATTGATCGATTCAAATTTATTTGCACGTGCATCGGTGATGTGGTTTTTGATCTCTTCGGTAGACTGGATGCGGTTTACCGCCGTTTGAACATCATGATCAAAATCCTGAACGCCGAAGCTGATCCGGTTGAAGCCCATGTTGGCTAAATTTTTAATGCGTTGCTCATCAACCGTGCGTGGGTCAACCTCGATACCGAACTCGACCTGACCGCTGGCGGGCACGTTAAAATTTTCCCGTATGCACTCGATGATCTCGTAGATTTCCTTGTCATCTAAAAATGTCGGGGTGCCGCCGCCCCAGTGTATCTGGGTGACTTCCCGGTCTTTTGCGAACAGTGCACCCTGTAATTTTATTTCCTGCTTGAGTAACTTTATATAAGGTGTCGCTTTTGACTTATCTTTGGTGATGACTTTGCTGCAGCCGCAGTAATAGCAGATCGTATCGCAGAATGGGATGTGCAGATATAACGATAACGGTGCAGGTATGGGATCTTCGTTGCTGTGCTTGGTCCAGTTCAGGTAATCATCAGCACCATAGTCCGTGGTGAATTGTACAGCGGTCGGATACGATGTGTAACGTGGCCCAAATGTATCGTAGCGGCGGATCAGATTTTTATCAAAGACAACTTTATTATCCATAATTTATGGGACTGGAAATTGGTAAAGGGATTTTCAGGTTGTTATGCTATGAAATAATCTGCCGTACTGGCATGACATACATCAAAAGAGCGAATCATTAGGAATAGGGGATATTCTAATATGTTGATGTAGCAGTGTTTTTTGACTTATCGATGGCTGTTTTATTGTTTTAAGTCAAGTTTCTGATGGTTTACGCATAAACCGCCGTCTTCAGGTCCTTGATCAGGATTTCCTTGTCTTTTTTATTCAGAAAAGATCCTAACTCGAGTTCCTCGCCGTGAGAGCGGATGAATATCTGTTTTGGATAACCACGTGTCGTCGGTTTTTTAATAAAAATTTTTGTCCATAATCGTTGGTACTTCCAGGATTTTTCAGCATGATAACTGCCTCGTTCGACGAGTACGGTGTTTTCATCGAAGGTGATGACTTCGGTTTTGATATTGTCCCTCATGCGCAGGTATAAGCTGGTGAACAAGGCAGCAACGGCCAGCATAGCAAAAGGGAAAACCAGCCACAGCCCTTGCATGGCCAGGTAACCTGAGATAAAAAAAGCGGTAGCGGCCAGCGAGATGACAATCTTCATATTAAATTGCCAGCTTGAAGAGTTGTTCGGTTTTAATACGATGGTTACTAAACCGGTACTCTGGTTGATGCTGGTTTCGACCATGATATGTTTAATCTATTGGAGAAACAGGTTTTTTTATTATAGCACTACAGCTTATGATTTTTAGTCGTTAGTGTATCGGTGCACTTGCCTGTTGACGGCTGTTGTGTCTTAGCTGACTTCAAAACATTTAAAAAATTTGAACCGCAGAGGCGCAGAGAAAAACTTTTTTCTTGTTAATAGCGCCGCAGGCGCTATTAACAAGAATGAAACTCCGCGCCTCCGCGTCTCTGCGGTTCAAATTTTTTGACTTTGTTTTTAAAATATCCGCTTCTGGGCGAAAACAGGCCGCTTGAACGAGCTGCTATAGATTATGTTTTTTTAGCCGGTATAAAAAAGCATCCCGGCTTAGGCCAAGCAGTTTTGCCGCTTTAGATTTGTTGCCGCCTGAATAGCTGAGCGCCTGTTTTATCAGGTCGATCTCCAGTGACTCCATGTTGATGCCATGTTCTGGCAGCGTGTATCCGATATCAGTGGATGGTTTACATTCACGGATATCCAGCGGCAGGTTTTCTTTATGGATAACTTCGCCGGGTAACAGGGCAGAGACATGCTGGCAAACATTTTTGAGTTCACGGATGTTGCCTGGCCATGCATATTGTTTTAGCTGGTTGAGTGCATCCTGACTGAACGTACATACTTCAGAGCCGTTTTTCTCAGCAGCCTGTTGCAGGAAATGGGCTGCCAGTTCAGGAATGTCACGTCGGCGTTCCCGCAGGTTGGGAAGCCTTAAGGTGACAACGCTGAGCCTGTAAAACAGGTCCTGTCGAAAATTGCCTTCGCTGATCTGCTGTAGCAGGTTGTGGTTGGTGGCGGCTAAAATCCTGACATCGACTCTTTCGTGTTCGTGTGAGCCGACGCGCTGGCATTCACCATTTTCGACAAAGCGTAATAGCTTGGCCTGCAGTGAGAGTGGCAGTTCACCTATCTCATCAAGAAACAATGTACCGCCAGATGCTTTTTGCACGTAACCGTCTTTTCGTTCATCAGCACCGGTAAAGGCGCCTTTTTCATGGCCAAACATCAGTGACTCGACCAGCTCGGCAGGCAGTGCCGCACAGTTGATGATGACAAAGGGCTGGTCAGCACGTTTGCTGCTCTGTTGCAGTGCCTGTGCCATGAGTTCTTTACCGGTACCGGTTTCACCTTCTATCAGGATGTGTACATCAGCCGCTGCTGCAATCTGTGCAGTACGGATGACCGACTCCAGTACGGGTGAATGCCCGATGATCGGTTTAAAAGCGTCATTGTTGTTGAACTTAAACATGCTGGTTAAATAGTCTGGGCAACGGTACTAATGGTGATGGTGTTCCATCGGAATAAATAAACTACCAATGGCCATAAAAATAATGATTAAGCCAACGATCTGTCTGGCGCGTGTTGAATGTGCAAAGCGTGTAATCCAGGAAGTCATAAATCCGGCGGTGATGAGTGTCGGTAGTGTGCCGGCGCCAAATGCAAGCATGGTTAGCGCACCGCTGATAGCGTCACCTGCAGTTAATGCCCATATCAGTACAAAATACACCAGGCCACAGGGTAACCATCCCCATATAAGTCCATAGGCTAATGCTTTTGGTATCGAAGCGACAGGCACAAGTTTTCTTCCGATGGGTTCCAGTCGTTTCCAGACAGGGATGCCGATTTTCTCGACGCTGGCGAGTTGTGGTAACCAGCCGGTCAGGTATAAACCGATGGCGACCATCATCGAGACACCGATAATTCTTAATATGGCGTGTCCCTGATCAAAACCAGTAGACTGTAGTACGCTGGTGCCGATCGCGCCTGCGATCAAACCGGCAATGCTGTAGCTGACCAGGCGTCCGATATTGTACGACAGTACAAAAGTAAACAACTTTGGTTTGTTGTTTCTTATTTCTACAGGCAGGCTCAAGCTTAATGCACCGATGATGCCGCCGCACATTCCGATGCAGTGCATGGTACTGAAGAAGCCTAATAAAAAGGCAGAGGTGAGGGTAACTGGATCATTCATCATTGTTTATTTTTCATTGTGCTCTACGAGCGTAGCCCACATATCATACTCGTCTGTACCCGTGATTGTCACCTGTGTGATATCACCCACCTGACAGTCGTACCTGCCAGGCATGTCTATATAAACCAGTCCGTCAATGTCCGGTGCGTCCGATGAGGTGCGTGCGATGATCATATTTTCTGTTGTATCAATCGTGTCAATAATGACATCACGCGTTTTGCCGATATTCTGTTTTAATTTCTGCGCGCTGATGCCGGCCTGCTTCTCCATGAAACGGGCAACACGTTCCTGTTTGACATCTTCAGGTACGGCGCCATCTAGCTCATTGGCTTTTGCGCCATCAACGTCGGAATATGCAAAACAACCTACACGGTCGAGTTGTGCTTCATCAAGAAAGTCGAGAAGCTGCTGGAAGTCTTCTTCCGTCTCACCGGGAAAACCGGCGATGAAAGTACTGCGTATTGTTATGTCCGGGCATATCTCGCGCCACTGATTAATTCGTTGCATGGTGTTTTCTGCTGATGCCGGGCGTTTCATGGCTTTTAGTATTTTAGGGCTGGCATGCTGAAACGGAATGTCCAGGTACGGCAAAATTTTACCTTCGGCCATAAGCGGAATGATTTCGTTGACATGCGGGTAGGGGTAAACATAGTGCAGGCGCACCCAGATGCCAAATCGACTAAGGGCTTCACATAATTCGGTCATACGTGTTTTTACCGGCATGCCGTTGTAGAACTCGGTTTTGTACTTCACATCGACGCCGTAGGCACTGGTGTCCTGTGATACCACCAGCAGTTCTTTAACGCCCGATGCTGCCAGGCGTTCGGCT
>DAOVJH010000195.1 GCA_030673345.1 Pseudomonadota bacterium | reverse complement strand
TCAATTTTTTCCTGCGCTGCAATCTCTTCACTCGGTGCGATCATCATCACTGTGCCAGATTCGCGTTTAGATAAACCTTTGGCTTTAAGGATGATGTCGAGCGCCTGGTCCCATGGAACATTTTTCAGGCGTAAGGTCAGGTTGCCATCGACTGAATCGCTGACCACGACATTGAGGCTGGTAAAGTCAGCGATCAACTGCAGCACGGCGCGTACAGGGATGTCCTGGAAATTAAGCGATAAGCGTTCGCCGGTGTAACCGAATTTTTCTTTTTTGACTTCTTCTAGCTCTTCCTTACTGATGGGCTTTAGTTCGATAGTGAAGATGTTGTTAGCCTGATAGGCAACATGTTCGTAGTTGCTGTTGATAGGTTCGATCTCGATGCGCACGTTGTCTTCTTCTTCGAAGCTGCTTACTGATTTGACCGGTGTAGCAAAGTCGAGTACATCCAGTGTCTGGCGTAGTTCATCTGGTAGCTTGATGCCGAGGAACTTGACTACAACTTTGCCGAATTCTTCGCTGATATCCATCGGGATATTGGCTTCAGTCAGGTTGATGACAACACGGCCTTCGCCTTCTTCGCCACGTCTGAAATCGATCTTGTCTATGCCTCTGGGCTGGTCAGAAAATCGAGGTGCACCGCTAGGTGTTGCGACAGTAGTGTTATTGGTTTGAAATGCCACACCGGTCGACTCGCTGTCTAGAGTGATCAACACGTTTTTACCCTGAGTGGTAACCTGGTAAGGCACGACTTCAGTCAGATTTAAGATCACACGTGTTTTGGTCTTGGTCGATATGGTCGTTATCGATTGTGCGATGCCGATGCCGATAGGTTGTGAGCGTTTTGGTAATTGACTGCCCGTGTTTGTGAAGTCAAATGCTATACGTGCTGGATTATCGATAGTAAAACTTAGCGGCGTTACGGCTTCTTCAGTCAGTTCCAGGTTTATCTGTAAGCGGTTGCCGGGCAATGTGGAGTACTGCACGCTTTTTATGCTATTAGCAGATGCGCCCTGTGCCGGGTTGGTGCTTGCAAAGGCCATCGTGCTTACTAAGCAGAACAGTGATAACACTTGCAACAGGTATTTGCCCATGGATATTGTGTGGCTGGAAACGTTCATGTTGTGCCCATTCGATTGATTATTTATTATTGTTTTTAACATCTTATTCTCCGCGCGCTCACAGTATTTGGCCGCATTAGTCACCACCAATTGCGATTGATGCGTCTCTTTCAATATAGCCGCCAATACCATCGGGTACAATTTCTACTAGATAAATGGCAGATTCGTTTATTTCGATTACCCGGCCTTCACTCTGACCCATGTAATGACCTACCTGTATCCGGTGTACGATGTTTTGCGGGTCTTTGATCAGTCCCCAGAGCTGTGCATTCTGTTCCAGGATGCCGACCATGCTTAAGGTATCCAGAGGGAATACTTCCAGCGGCTCCCGCGGACGGGTTGAATCTGGATTGAGCAGGCTGGTCTTTGTCGTATCGTCGTCTTCGATGTCAACGGTGGCAACAAACGGGTCGCGCAATTCAGCCGCTGAATAACTGAAACTCTCATAAGGTTTGAACTGGGGGATCGGTTTTACACTACCGACATGTGATGACTTTGTCTGTGAGATAAAGGTCTGCAGGTCAGAGATGTCCTGACTGCATCCGCCCAGGCTCGATAAACTTAAGCAAAGTATTGTTCGTTTTACAGTGATCATTTTTCCGTTCCCTCAGCAGTTTCGTCGAGGTACTGGTAGGTAATCGCCGTTAATTGCATGGTCAGCTTGACGCCACCTTTGGGATCAGACGGTATGATCTCAATATCTTGAACCGTAACGATACGGGGCAGAGCAGCTACGCCGCTGATGAATTCAGCAAATTCATGATAGCGGCCAGTTACTTTAAGTTTGATCGGATATTCCGAATAGAACTCTTTGGGCCTCAGGCCTTCGGGTTTGAAGTAGTCGATCTCCAGGCCAGATGAGATACCAGTCTGTGAGATATCGGTCAACAGTGTTTCGATCTCGGTTTCATTAGGTAATTGACGCAAAAGTGTACCAAATGAAGTGCGCATCTCTTCCAGCTGTTGTTTGTAAGCTTCCAGGTTAGCGGCTTTTGCCTGTTTACTGGAGAATACGTCACGCAGCTGCTTTTCTTCGGCGATGACCCTGTCGAGTTCTTCTTTTTGTTTGGTGGTATCAAGGAAATAACCGGCGACCACTAATGCTACGCATAATACGATGATGATCGCAATTTTTATCGGTAAGGGCGCGGCACCGATCCTTTTAAGATCGTCGACCTCGAGGTTGCTTAGATCGATTTCGTTTAATTTGGAGAGATCCATTAGCTTTCTCCCCCTTTGCTTTCTTCTTTATCTTTTTTGTCTTTAGGTGAGCTCTGGGAAGTGATCAGGGTAAAATCGCTGCTTCGCAGAGTGCCTTTTCTGGTTTCGATGACTTGCAGTTTTGGTGTTGCCATCCATTCAGAGGAGTCGATATTTCTCATATACGCCGATACGCGGCCGTTGGATTCAGCAACGCCCTTGATAGTTAGCAGGCTGGCCTGCTGTTTGATATTTATCAGGTAGATGCCTTCTGGAACCGTGCGCACGAAGTCGTCGAACAGGTGCACGATCTGTGGCCGCTGCTGTTGCAGTGACTGGATGACATCCATACGGGCCAGTAATTGTTCTTTGGTCTCTTCCAGTGCCGCGATCTGTTTTAACGATGCGTCGAGCGTGGCGATCTCTTCCTGCAATATCTTGTTGCGGTATTTCTGATGGTCTATCTGGTTGTTGAATGTAACGTGTACAACAAAGAAGATCGCACCGGTCAGTAACATAGAAAGAACGGTTATGGTGGCAAACTGTCGGGTTTGTTCCTGGCGCTGTTCTTCGCGCCATGGGAGTAAATTAATATGTGCCATTAGTCAAAACTCCTCATGGCAAGGCCGCAGGCTATCATTAGTGACGGCGCATCATTGCTTAAATTTTGTGGATTAACTCTGGAGGCTAGAGACATCTCTGCAAAAGGGTTAGCGATGACTGTCGGTGTATCCAGATGTGATTCGACCAGTTCATCGATTCCTGGAATCGATGCGCAGCCGCCGGCGAGTACGATCAGGTCAACCGCATTGTGCTGCCCTGAAGTGTAGAAAAATTGCAGGAAACGACTTACTTGTTGCGCGATAGTCTCTTTGAACGGCTCGAGAACTTCCGGGATGTAGTTATCCGGTAAACCGCCTTCTTTTTTGAGGCGTCCGGCTTCATCGTATGCCAGGCCGTAACGGCGCATAATTTCTTCGGTAAGCTGTTTGCCGCCAAAGCTTTGCTCACGTGTATAGATGAGGTGGTTGTTTTCGACGACGTTCAGGCTGGTCATGGTAGCGCCGATATCGATCACAGCGATGAGTTTGTCTTCACTATTGTCTTCCATCTGGTGTGCGATCATCTTTGATGAGTTTTCGATGGTATAGGCTTCAACATCGACAATCTTCGGTATTAATCCCCCGAGTGCCAGTGCAGCTGAACGTAGTTCGATATTCTCGCTTCGTGATGCGGCAAGCAGTACATCGACGGTGTCTGGACTATTTTCAGTCTCACCGATGACTTCAAAATCCAGGTTGATCTCTTCCAGGGGATAGGGGATGTATTGATCCGCTTCCATTTCGATCTGTGTTTCGAGCTCGTCATCGCTCAAGCCCGTAGGCATGGTGATAATCTTGGTAATGACGGCAGAACCAGCCACAGCGACGGCGGCTTCTTTGGTTTTTGTCCCCGATTTTTTGACGGCTTTTTGAATGGTATTGCCGACGGCTTCAACATCCTGGATGTTTTTGTCGACAACAGCGTTATCTGGTAATGGCTCTACCGCGAGACTCTGTACACGGTATGTATCACCGTCCTGGGTTAATTCGAGCAGTTTAACTGACGTCGAACTAATATCCAGTCCTAATATTGCTGGTTTTTTGCGCTTTAACAGGCCCACGCGGCTCCCCTAATTTGTATATTTTAAAGGTAGTTATAGAATATATTATAAATTTTGCATTAAATATTAGCTGTAAGTATAGAAAAATACTAGGAGATTAAGAACAATGTCGTAAATATCCCTGTAAACCTATATACTTTGCCGCCTCACCACTCTCATATAAAGCAGGTAATGGAACGTGCGCTTTTTAAATGTATTCAAACTACTCATCATCATTTCACTAGTAATGACGTCACTTGCTGCTGTTGTAGTTGTTG
>DAOVJH010000107.1 GCA_030673345.1 Pseudomonadota bacterium | reverse complement strand
TCACCTCTTCATCAAGGTTTACTGCCGGTATAAAAGTTATCCCGATGATGACTTCCTCGAGAACCTGGGGCAGGTCATCAGGTGACAGGAAATATTTCTTTGCTTTACCGGTAGCCATGTACTCGAACCTCAGCGCATTTTCACGCCAGCGTTTTATGTCTTGCTCACTTATATCAGTCTGCAGTACCAGCTTTCCTGAAAGCAGACCTGCCCGGTAATGGCCATAATACATCTCCAGGTTTCCAGCCTCATCTGTCGCCGCAACAATAGCCAGCTCCATATCACTGCCAAGCTTTTCTATCACATTAGACAAACTGCTTGTGCCTATGTGTAAGCCAAATACTTCAGTAGAACCATCTTGCAGGATTTCAATCTGCCAGGGCAGACCGGTTAATGTTTCAGGATTTTCGGACTGGTCCAGAAAGGGGTATATCGCCAGTACGACTGCCAGCAATGTAAACAATGCAAAAAATATTTTCATCTAATATAAGTTCTCACGACAGGTGCCCACGACAAACGGCCATGGCAACCATAAAAACTCATCATTTTACATCCATAATAACAATCTCGATACGGCGGTTTTGCGCTCTACCCTGTGCACTGGCATTCGATGCAATAGGGCGCATCGAACCATAGGCCCGTGATTCGAGACGAGATTCTGCAATATCGTTTTCGGCCATATAATGTAATACGTTAAGTGAACGCATCGACGATAACTCCCAGTTCGTTTTATATCTTTTCCCCAGCGACCCTTTTATCGTATTGTTATCAGAATGACCCTCGACGATGACTTTTATGTCATCGCGTTTTGACAACGCCCTGGCCAGCCTCTGCAGGATCACTTTACCACTATGGCTGAGTTCACTGCTGCCGGAACCAAACAGCACAGTCGCCGCCAGCGTAACCTTCACACCCTTGGCACTCTGCTCTAAGCGGATCTGACCCGGGCCCTGTGTATGCTGGTTCAGCGTTTTCACCAGGTCTCTGTAAACTATATTACTGCGCGGTTGATATTTAATAGTAAACACCAGGTCGTTTACATCTTTACCGTAATAAGTGATGGTGTTATTGCGCTTAACCCATTTACCTTTACGATTTGACTGATAGCTGATGATGTTAAAGTTTTTTGGAAATACCCAGGCATACACCAGTTGTGAAAAACGATCTGGTTTATTCCAGATACCGTAGTGCTTACCCGCCCCCCGTGTTTTACCATCCCAGTTGGTGTAGGTATAAACACCATCAGCACCGATATGGATATCATCACCTTTTACCAGCTTGCCCTGCACCAGTGTCGCGTAACTGCCCGCGGCGATTCGTAGCAGATCATGTTCAGGCTGTGCCTCGCTATCCCACTGATACTCATTTGGATAAAGATACAAATAATCTTTCAGGTGTTGCTCGGGCGACTGCTCTTTTTGTTTTTTAAACCAGATGTCATAACTGTGGTGACTGGTTCTGGTGGTGTCATAACGCACATAATCAATGCCGTCCTCATTAAGAAAAATGATTTTTTCACTGATCACCGAAAGCGCCAGGGCTGACGATTGAAAACCGAGAGAAATAACGGTCAGGGTAAAAAGTTTTATCTTTAAGGAAATCAGTTTTTTCATAAACACCAGTATGCTGCCAGCGAGATATACTCCGGCAGTCCATCGTTAGTTTTGGGTTTGGAATTTATGAATTTAAGGTATCAGACACTGGCAACAATAATACCTGTGAAAGACGACCGTACTGCAATTGACAGCGCGGGCTTTGAACCTGCGATAAAAGATAATAACACCCCATGAGCGGCAACTCAAAGCAGGATGCTGTATATATTACTACGCCACTAAACCTCTTAAGCTTTGGGCAGAGTCACGCCCTGCTGGCCCTGGTATTTACCGCCACGGTCAGCATAGGAGGTTTCACAGACTTCATCTGATTCAAAGAACAGCATCTGCGCGACGCCTTCGTTAGCATATATCTTCGCAGGAAGCGGGGTCGTATTAGAGAACTCCAGCGTGACATGCCCTTCCCACTCAGGTTCAAGCGGTGTTACGTTTACGATAATACCGCAGCGGGCATAGGTTGATTTACCTAAACAGACAGTTAATACACTTCTCGGTATCTTAAAATTTTCTACGGTGCGGGCAAGCGCAAATGAATTTGGCGGGATGATGCAGACATCACCGGTAAAATCGACAAAGCTGTGTTCCGAGAAATTTTTAGGGTCAACCACCGCAGAATTGATGTTGGTGAATATCTTGAAATGGTCTGAGCAGCGCACATCATACCCATAACTTGAGGTGCCATAAGAGATGAGGCGATCACCAGCATCGTTGGTTTTCACCTGGCCCGGCTCGAACGGCTCGATCATGCCCTTTTCAGCTTCACGACGTATCCACTTATCAGATTTAATACTCACTACTTACCCCAGATTCAGAGACATAAAAAACGAGGTGGATTGTATCAGACTACGCCGCAACTGGCGAAGGATAGGAACAAGGGAAAACCACAGAGTCACAGAGAGCACAGGGTTTTAATTTATTAATAGTGCCGAAGGCGCTATTAACAATAGAAAAAAGTTTTCCTCTGCGCCCTCTGTACCTCTGTGGTTAATTGCTTTTATAGTCTTTATCCACCAGAACCGGTGGCATCGGGCAATCCAGACAACTGGCGATAGCACGCGTCAGTTCATACGCCCGTACGGTCACCTCGCCATCATGCGAGATACAACTGACGCAGGCCTGTAAAAAACGCTTCTTTAACGGCGGCTTTAAAAACTCAAGATCATCCATCGCAGAATTTAAGCTATCCAGCGATACTGCATCTTTTGCCAACAGCGACAGTGCGCCTGCAGCCACCGAACGTTTAGCGACATCAAACGCCAGCCGTGCTTCGGCTTCATCGGAATGTTCGAGATATGCAAGCAAAGATAACATCAGCTCGATGGAATATTTTGCCGAACCCAGCACAAAATATTTGGCCATCGGTTTTTTTCGCAGGCCATATTGTTCCTGCAGATGCTGTAACACCACGCGCTGGATGATCCATTCGTGCAACTCTACTTTTTTATCTGCCGCGATCATCTTCTGCACGCAGGCTTCAAAACGATGATATTGCGCTAGCGTCATCTCTCTCAAAGTCGGCAGAATAAGATCGATCAGCGGCAAGGACTGCTCGTCTGCCAGTTCAGCCACCACCTGCCGCACCTGTTTGACATTCTGCGTATGCAGTTCACCGATAACATCATCGAGCACAGCGTATTGTTTTGTCTCTACCTCAGGTTCTGCATGGATCAGCAAGGCCAGGATCAATGCCTGTGCACCATAGGGATTTTCCGCGTGCGCCAGTATCACGTCAGGCAACTGTTTGTGCCAGACGTGAGCAGCATCCACCTGCTCCTGCGAGACTTCACCGATCGACTCAACCGCTTTCATCGCCGTGTTCAGAGCAACACCGGCAGCAAGACTGGTCGCTACCGCTCGTTTTTGCGGCTTGCTACCATCGCGCTGTTCACTTGAAACATCCCGGCGAAACGATTTTCTATCATCCGCTATAAACTTCCCGTCCCAGTTTGGCTGGATACGTAAAATACGCTGCTTCAATGGCGGGTGTGTCGAAAAAGAAAAGAAACTAAGACCTGTATCACCTCTGGCAAAATAGGCATGACTATATTCATCCACTGATGCTGCCAGCAATGCGGAGCCTGGAACAGCACCACCGATCTTCTTTAATGCATCAGCGATACCTTCACTATTACGGGTGAATTGCACCGCTGAGGCATCCGCCAGATATTCACGCTGCCTGCTGATCAGTGATTTAATCCAGTTACCAAAAAATATACCGGAGTAACCGATAACAGCCAGGGTACCGCCGATACCAACAATCAATAAAACAGCCTGGCCGCTGCCCTTACTGCTACGTGATGAACGCATGTAACGCAACGAGCGTAAGATCATCCGACCCGTCATACCGATCATCAGTATGCCGTGCAGGATAGCGATCAGACGAATATTCAAACGCATGTCACCATTAAAGATATGACTGAACTCATGCGCGATCACACCCTGGAGTTCATCACGCGTCAACCTTTCCAGCGCACCCTGGGTTATTCCGATGACAGCATTGGTCGACTTCCAGCCGGCAGCAAATGCATTGATTCCCCGTTCATTTAATATATAGACCTGAGGCACCGGCATACCCGAAGCGATCGCCATCTCTTCGACGATATTTAATATTTTTTTATGCAGCGGATCACTGCTACTGCGCGGCACGATAACACCGCCAAGAGACTGCGCGATAGCGGAGCCGCCTGAAGAAAGCTGCAGCAGTTTATAGAAACTGCCGAGGGTGATAAAACCTGTGATAGCAGCAGAAATAAGGATACTCAGGTTGCCGTCGAACACCTGTTCGAGCTGCGGCAGTGAAAGCGTCAAGTCCTGATATTGAAGATAATACAGGAATTCAAAAACGATAAAATTACTCAGTGCCAGCAAAAATACGATAGCCAGCATGAACAATAAGATCAGCAGACTGGTACCACGACGAGCCGAATCCTGTGCTTCAAAAAAATTCATAGACATTGGTATTGGCTATATCACCTGTCATCTCGAGCAGCGGGAGAGAGCTTGGTGATCAGTGGCTTAAGGTCGCTTCCGCTGCTCGAGATGACAGCTAGAATGAAACCTTAGGCGCAGCCTGTATATCCGCACTATCTTCAAACTCCAGCAAACTGGCATCAGCCGCATGACCAAAAGGCCCGGCAAAAAAGTTCTGCGGAAATGATTGTTTATAAGTGTTGTATTCCATCACGCCGTCATTAAAAGACTGTCTTGCAAAAGCCACCCTGTTTTCTGTACTGGTAAGTTCCTCACTTAACTGCATCATGTTCTGATTCGCCTTTAGATCAGGATAATCCTCCATCACCATATTAAAACGGCTAAGCGCACCGGCAAGCTGGCCTTCTGCCTGTGCCAATGCACCCATCACGTTGGCATCGCCAGGATTGTTTTTCGCCGCTTCCAGGTCGGATGATGCCGCATTACGCGCAGTGATCACCGCATCCAGCGTCTCACGTTCATGCTTCATGTAACCCTTGGCGGTTTCGATTAAATTCGGGATCAAGTCATAACGACGTTTCAACTGCACTTCGATCTGTGCGAAGGCGTTTTTATAACGGTTTCTCAGTGATACCAGCTGATTAAAAATACTAATAACGTAAAAGATGGCCAGCCCGATGATGACCAATGTAACGATAGTTGAGGTTTCCACTACACTCTCCATTTATTTTTATTCGTGTTTAATAATAGTGTTTATTTATTGTTTTATGTGATTTTTTGGTGGGATTTGGTGTTTGGCATTTACCTTTGATTTTTAGTTAGGCATTGCCGTTCTCACCCCGTGGGCATTGCCTTCACCTGTAGGAACGGAACTTTATTCCGCGATCTTGTTGCAGGTTTAGCTAGTGCTGATTGAGTTGTGGCCTGGTTCAGCAGTATTTACGGTTATTTTTTAGTTAGGCATTGCGGTATTCGCACCGCGGGCGAGTCACTTTTTTGCTACAGCCCAAAAAAGTAACCAAAAAAGGCCGTCACTACGCTGGGCGCCCCGTAGAAAGCACGGGGTTCCCATTGAGGCATAACGGCTAGCATGCTGTACCAGAACTCACCCACGTAAAAGACACGTGGGCTCAGACAGCTGGTACAGAAAGCCCATGCTAGCCGTCATCCCTCAATGGCTTGGCTAAGGTGAGGGTAAG
>DAOVJH010000458.1 GCA_030673345.1 Pseudomonadota bacterium | reverse complement strand
TCATATCGCAAACATCGCACGGCATAACGACATAATTTTGATAAAGATAACTGACCCGATCGAAGCAGAGCTACCTTCGTCCGGAGACTACAAATTAACCGACGGCATCAATGAACTGCAGATTCACACGGCAGACAAAAAAACTAGAAACGAATATCATCAGCGATATACGGATAACGATGACGAACTAAAAAAGTTTTGCCGGCAGCACCGTATACACCTGATACCGATCTCGACCGCAGAAAACTACATCGACAGATTAAACACGGGATTAGGTGTTCGGCCGCAGCACAGAAAACCGCAGTATCGTTCTGCGTGAGCCAGATGGTCATAGCGAAAAAAAAAGATAGATGAACCAGCAGACACTCAACCTGAGAGACATCCATCTACCAGAGCCGATCTCGTGGTGGTGGCCGCTGGCACCCGGGTGGTGGGTACTTCTGGCCTGCACTCTTTTGATCCTTGCTGCACTCTTCATCATCAGAAAAATATATCGCAGCAGACAGCTCAGAAGAGACATAACAACCGAACTCGCGCTGATCAAACAGCAGTTCCAGCAATCACAAAATAGATCACAGCTGGCTAAATCGTTATCCATCCTGTTGCGCCGCGCGAGCATCAGCTACTACCCGAAAACAAATATCGCAGGACTGACCGGTGAACACTGGCTCGATTACCTCGACAGCACGAATCTCAGACGATCAGAAAAGACTTCGTTTAGAAGTAACACAGGTAAAGTCCTGTTAAGCGCACCCTATCTGCCCGACGACACTGAACTCGATTTCGATACACAGTCACTGATCCAGCTATGCGAGGCATGGCTGATGGCGCCCCACAGAAAAACAACACGGGGCCAGCCGTCATGATGGACTTTCTCTGGCCATGGGCATTCGCAGTATTACCGCTGCCCTTCCTGCTGCGCCTCATTTTACCTCGCGCAAAAAAAACCAACGATGCGGCGTTGCGCGTCACGCATCTATCCGATTTTCAATCTGGCGGCAATCTAACTTCTACCAGCCGATCATCACGCTGGCCATTGCTGCTGTACAGCCTGGCATGGCTTTGCCTGCTGATTGCCCTCGCCAGGCCTCAGTGGACAGGTGATGCCGTGGAACTGCCGATCAGCGGCCGCGACCTGATACTGGCTATCGACATCTCGATGAGCATGGACCATAAGATCCGCCACAACCTGCGCTCGGTTAGCCGGATCACGGCGACAAAAGCGGTAGCCAGCACGTTCATCGAAAAACGTGTAGGAGACCGCATCGGCCTGATCCTGTTTGGCGACCAGGCCTACGTACAATCGCCACTCACCTTTGACCGCACCACGGTAAATATTTTATTACAGGAAGCAGTAACGGGCCTCGCTGGCCAGGCAACGGCTATCGGTGACGCTATCGGCCTTGCCGTCAAACGGCTCGATAATGATCGTAAAAAAACGGCGACAAATGCCGTACAAAAAAACATCAGCGATGACCGTGTTTTGATCTTACTGACCGATGGCGTTAGCAACCGCGGTGAGATAACACCCTTAAAAGCGGCTGAACTCGCAGCGACCAAAGGCCTGAAGATTCACACCATCGGTATCGGTAACCGCGGTTCGAGAGAACTCGACGAAAGCACTCTGCGTCAGGTCGCAAAGCTTACCGGCGGGCAATATTTTCGCGCATACAATACCAGTGAT